>CAKRKL010000116.1 GCA_934358405.1 uncultured Blautia sp. | reverse complement strand
GGCGGCAGAATCGGGATGCCCATCTGACGGCAAACCTGAATATATTCCGCAACCTTGGTTGGAACGTCAATAACAGAGGTCATCAGAGCTGCCATATATTCTACCGGATAGTAATATTTCAGGAAAGCAGTCTGATAGGTTACATACGCATATGCCGCTGCATGGGATTTGTTAAAAGCGTACTGGGCAAAATCAATCATCTCATCATAAATTTTATTAGCCACTTTTTCCTGGATTCCGTTTTTAATGCAGCCGGGAACTCCCTCTTCTTCATTTCCGTAAACGAATGCCTGACGCTCTTTTTCCATGACATCCAGTTTCTTCTTGGACATGGCACGGCGCAAAAGATCGCTTCGCCCCAGGGTAAAGCCTCCAAGGCTCTGCACGATCTGCATTACCTGCTCCTGATAAACGATACAGCCATGGGTCGCCTTCAGAATCGGCTCCAATTGCGGACAATCATAATGGATTGTATCCGGTCGGTTCTTTCCTCTGATGTATTGAGGAATAAAATCCATAGGACCCGGACGGTACAGGGAAATTCCGGCGATTACATCCTCCAGGCTATGGGGCTTTAGTTCCTTCATGAATCCTTTCATTCCCCCACTCTCCAGCTGGAACACGCCATCTGTGCGTCCGGTTCCCAGAGAGTCCAGTACTTTCTGGTCATTGTAATCTATTTTTTGCATATCCAGAGATATGCCGTAATTTTTCTTAACATTTTTTACTGCGTTGTTAATAACAGTCAGGGTACGAAGCCCCAAAAAGTCCATCTTCAGAAGGCCAAGCTCTTCCAGAGTGGTCATTGTAAACTGGGTCACGATAGTTCCGTCCTGGGCACGGGAAAGAGGAACATACTCGGAAACATCCTTCTGGCTGATTACAACTCCTGCTGCATGCATGGAGGTGTGTCTTGGAAGTCCCTCAAGACGTTTTGCCATATCAATGAGATGATGAATATCCGGCTGCTCGTCGTATGCCTTTTTCATCTCCGGATTTACTTCCATAGCCTTGTCAATAGTAACTACTTTCACACCCGGAATCTTAGTTGGGACCATTTTGGCAATGGTATCTACCTGTGCATATGGCATATCAAGGACACGTCCCACATCACGGATAACTCCCCGGGCCGCCAGGGTACCAAAGGTAACAATCTGAACCACACAGTCTTTGCCGTATTTGCGCACAACGTAATCGATTACTTCCTGTCTTCGCTCAAATCCGAAATCCACATCAATATCAGGCATAGATACACGTTCCGGATTCAGAAAACGCTCAAACAGAAGGTCATATTTGATGGGATCCAGCAAAGTGATTCCCAATGTATACGCTACAATACTCCCTGCGGCAGAGCCTCGTCCCGGTCCTACCTCGATCCCGTTCTGCCTTGCATAATGGATGAAATCCCATACAATCAGGAAGTAGTCTACGTATCCCATGTTTTTGATGGTGGAAAGCTCGTATTCCAGGCGCTCGCGCAGTTCTGGAGTAACCGGATCATAAAGTCTTTCCAGGCCTTCGAAGCAAAGCTTGTTCAGATATTCCCAGGATGTGTAGCCGTCCGGCACATCAAAGCGGGGCAGCTTGGTAACGCCGAATTCAATTTCCACATGGCAGCGCTGTGCGATCTTATGAGTATTCTCCAGTGCTTCCAGTGCATATGGAAAAAGAGCTGCCATCTCTTCTTCTGATTTCACATAATATTGTCCGCCTTCATAACGCATACGGTCAGTGTCAGACAATTTCTTTCCTGTCTGCAGACAGAGAAGAATATCATGAGGATCTGCATCCTCTGCATAGGTATAGTGGATATCGTTGGTGGCAACCAGATCGATTCCTGTTTCCTGATGCATGCGAAGCAGCTGCTGGTTTACATTCTGCTGTTCCGGGATGCCGTGATCCTGAAGCTCCAGGAAAAAGTTCCCCTTACCAAAGATGTCCTGGTAACGAAGTGCAGCCTTCTTAGCATCCTCATAAAGACCTCTGTTAATAAAACGAGCCACTTCACCAGCGAGGCAGGCGCTTAATGCAATCAGTCCTTCATGGTATTCCTGAAGAAGCTCCAGGTCTACACGGGGCTTATAATAAAAGCCTTCTTTAAAGCTCTTTGACACAATTTTCATAAGATTCTGGTAGCCATTGTTATTCTCTGCCAGAAGTACCAGATGATAATAGCGGTCGTCACCGCTGCCAATTTCCCTGTCAAAGCGGGAGCCCGGAGCAACGTAAACCTCGCAGCCCAGAATCGGATTGATTCCTGCGGCACGGGCAGCACGGTAAAAGTCGATGATTCCGTACATAACGCCATGATCAGTAATGGCGGCACTGTCCATCCCAAGCTCTTTCACACGGGCAACGTATTCTTTTATTTTGTTGGAACCGTCCAGCAGACTGTATTCTGTATGGACGTGAAGGTGCGTAAATGCCATTTGTTATCTCCTTTTGTTAAAAACAAAATGGGAAAAAATTGCATACCCCACTCCGCGATTTAACAGCCAGAATAAGGTATGCGATTTTTAATATTTTTCTCTTTTAGTATTCTTTCTTATAGATACGTCTGTCTCTGATTTCAATCTTTCCTTCTTTCAGAAGGTGACCAACTGCACGCTTAAATGCATTCTTACTCAGGCCGAACTCTCTCTTGATCACATCCGGTGAAGCCTTGTCGTCAAACGGAAGAACACCTGCAAATTCTTCAATTACACTCAGTACACTCTCCGCATCTTCGTTAATCTGAAGATATGCTTTCTGGCGATCGGTAACATTCATCTTACCGTCTTCTTTTACTTCGGAAACGCGAAGGTCAAGGATTTCTCCCGGACGGTATTTCCCATTGGCTTCTCTTGCCGGAATTAACGCAGAATATTTATCATCAACCGCCACAAATACCCCGAAGCGGTCACTGATCTCATATACACGCCCCTTTACAGAGTCTCCGGCTACATACGGAGTTCTGGTGGAAAGATAGTGATATACCTTCATAGTGGCACAAAGCCTGCTGCTTTTGTCTACATAAAGTGCCACCAGACATTCCTGTCCCTCTCTTACACGGCTGGTCTGCTCGTGATAGGGAAGAAGAAGATCCTTCTCAAGCCCCCAGTCAAGGAATGCACCAATCCTGGTTACCTGAAGTACTTTCAAAACTGCAGTCTGTCCCACCTGTAAAAGAGGTTCCTTCGTAGTTGCAATAAGACGGTCTCTGGAATCTTTATAAATAAATACTTCCAGTGTATCGCCTTCTTTCGTTCCTTCCGGAATCTGTTTCCCGGGAAGAAGCACTCGCTCTTCCTGTCCCGCATTTTTATTCTCAGCCAGATAAACACCAAAATCTACGGTCTTCACTACAATAAGCTTCTGTTTTTTTCCTATTTCGATCATGAATTCTCCTTACTCAATATACTGAAATGCCTTTGCCCGGCAGTCTTTTAGTCTTTTTTCAGTATAGCACACATTTGCCTTCACTGTGAACACCAACTTATTGAAGTCAATATAAAAAATGCAGAAAATCGGCTGGCGCATCTTTTCCCTTGCGCTCTGCTTCTGTGATTCGCTGCATTTTCTATAAAATAACCGTACATGTAGATCTAAAGCGTATTTGAAACACGCTCTAGGCATTTCTAAATCGGCTTAGGAATTCCTTTGTCAACTGATCCTTCGGATTTTCAAAAAGTTCTTTTGGTGGGCGGTCTTCTACGATGATCCCGTTCGCCATGAAAATCACTCTTTTGGAAACGTCCCGGGCAAATGCCATTTCATGGGTTACAATGATCATGGTAAGTCCTTCGTGTGCCAGGTCTCGCATAACCTCCAGAACCTCACCTACCATCTGTGGATCCAGTGCAGATGTGGGCTCATCAAAGAGCAGGATTTCCGGTTCCATAGCAAGTGCTCTTGCAATTGCCACACGCTGCTTCTGACCACCGGAAAGCTGTTTGGGCTTAGCATTAATATATGGTGCCATTCCAACCTTTTCCAAATAATACAGTGCTTTTTTCTCAGCCTCTTCTTTGCTTTTTTTCAGGACCTTTTCCTGGCCGATGGTACAATTTTTCAAGGCAGTCATATTGTTAAACAGGTTAAAGTTCTGGAAAACCATTCCTACCTTGGAACGATACTCAGGGACATTTACATTTTTACTGGTAATGTCTGTTCCATGATAATTTATCTCACCGCCGGAGGGTGTTTCCAACATATTCAGGCAGCGAAGCAAAGTGGATTTACCGGAACCGGAGGGTCCGATAATACAGGTTACATCACCAGCGCTTACAGAGAAGTCGATGTCGCGCAGAACCTGATTACTTCCAAAGGCTTTTCCCAGATGCTTTACTTCAAGAATTTTTTCACTCATGATCATTTCTCCTCCTTCTTTTTCGGATAAGAATACAGACCACTTGTGTGCGTCAGTGTATCCGTTGTCGCCAGGTCATAGTTCTGCGGTCCTTCCATTTTATGTTCCAGAAGACGAAGCAGTCTGGAGCAGACAAAGGTCAGGATAAAGTACATTACCATGGCGATTGTAAATGCCTCGAAGTAGGTATAGTATGCACCTGCAACACCTTTTGTGGTGTAAAAAAGCTCTACAATTCCGATGATGGAAAGTACACAGGTGTCCTTAATATTAATGATCAGGTTGTTGCCAATCTGAGGCATAATGTTTCGCAGTGCCTGTGGAAGGATTACGTTTATCATAGTCTGCACGTGAGTCATTCCGATGGCTTTGGCAGCCTCAGTCTGGCCTTCGTCAACGGAAAGGATTCCTCCCCGGACGGTTTCTGCCATATAGGCTCCTGTGTTAATAGAAACTACGAAAAATGCAGCAAACCACATGGACATATTAATATTGAACAGATAAGCACTTCCATAATAAATGAACATTGCCTGTACCATCATAGGAGTTCCGCGGAAAAATTCCACGTAGCAGGCCATGATAAATTTCAGAATTCCAACCAGTGTTTTCTTTACTCTGGAATCTCTCTGATCTACTGGAATTGTCTGAATAATTCCAACTATAAAGCCAATGAGGCACCCTAAAAAGGTGCCTACAATTGCTATGATCATTGTATTTCCGGCTCCTGACAAAAATGAGGTGCCGTATTGCTGGAGCAGATACTGGATCCGTCCCCAGAAGCTTTCAGGAAGCATAATTTTTTCTCCTCCTTGCTACATTATTCTGACAGCGGCTGTACAGAAATTGCCTCATCCATCATCTTGGTATAATCGTCCTCTGTCATTTTGTCCAGAACACTGTTCAGCGCATCTAAAAGCTCAGTATTGCCTTTCTGTACGGAAATACCGATGTTAATATCCTCATCAGATACGTTGAAATCTCCGTCTGTGCCTGAGAAGTCAAGGAGTTTAAAATCCGGATAAGCTACACATGCTGCCATTCCAGTTGGCATATCGGTTACAACGGCATCACATTTGCCGGATTCCAGAGCCACCAGCATAGCCGGTGCACTTTCCTGTGCAGGAAGGATATTTGCATCTTCGATCTGCGGCAGGCAGGAATCATACCAGATGGTGTTCTGCTGGGAAGTACAGGTTACTCCTTTTAAATCTGCTACGCTTGCTGCATCAGCGTAATCTCCATCACTTTTTACCAGTGTGATAATGGAAGCGTAGTAATATGGCTCTGTGAAATCTACCATCTGCTGGCGCTCAGATGTAATTGACTGTCCTGCAATAACACAGTCAACTTTTCCGGACTGTACAGCAGGTACCAGGGAATCCCAGTCCAGCTTTACGATTTCCAGGTCATAGCCCAGCTCGTCGCAGATATGTTTTGCCATCATGACGTCATAACCATATGCGTAGTCAGAGCTTCCTGAAATGGGAACTGCTCCGTTGGAATCATCTGGCTGAGTCCAGTTGTATGGAGCATAGCTGCACTCCATAGCTACTTTTAATGTTTTCTTTTCTTCTGCCTGTACCATTGTAAGTCCAAGTCCCGGCATTGCAGTTACTGTAACCGCAGCTGCCATAAGACCACTTGTCATTTTTCTCCATAAATAGTTCTTCTTCATGTTTGTTTCCTCCTCTT
>CAKRKL010000115.1 GCA_934358405.1 uncultured Blautia sp. | reverse complement strand
TGAACACCTGCCTCTAAAAGCTGTTTCATTGAAATAACGCTCATGTCTTTTTCTCCTTTTGGTTAAATTCTTCCGCACAGATCTTTTTCCTATCGGACCCAACCTCACACCGTCAGGGCACCATCCATGGGAATCTCTATGCGTGTTTGATGGTTTACAACTTTTGCATTATAACATGACAAAACCCTCTGTGTAAAGAGGGTTTTTGCAATTTTTTCCGCTATTTTAAAGGATTTTCAAAGGAATGACCGCCCTTAAGGGCTTCCAGCTCAGCTTTTGTCAGTTCACGCGCTTCTCCCCTGGGAAGATCCTTTGGCAGGGTCAATGGCCCCATGGAAATCCGCTTCAGATAGGTCACATTTTTTCCAAGGGCTTCCATCATACGCTTCACCTGGTGAAAACGTCCCTCATGGATCGTAAGAAGGATTTCGGAATGCCACGCACCGCTTTCTTCCCATGTTTTTAAAATTTCCAGCCTGCCGGGAAGGGTCAGCTCCTCATCTCCAATATCTACGCCTGCCTGGATTTTCTCAATATCCTCCGGTACTACCTTGCCTTCTGTTACCGCAAAATAGGTTTTATCTACATGCTTCTTTGGAGAAAGAAGCTGATGTGCCAAAAGGCCATCATCTGTGATCAGAAGCAGTCCCTCGGTATCTTTATCAAGACGACCTACCGGGAAAAGCTTTCTTCTGCCATCCTTTGGAACCAGCTCCAGGACTGTTTTTTCCCTGGTGTCCTCTGTGGCACTTACATAGCCCGCCGGCTTATGCAGCAGATAATATACAAATTCTGCCCTTGCTCCAAGACGTTCTCCTGCAAATTCTACAGCATCTGTCTGCGGATCCACCTTCTGCTCCGGTTTTTTTGCTTTCTCACCGTTTATCTGCACCATGCCCTTCTGGATCAGCTTTTTTACTTCAGCTCTTGTCCCTATTCCTGAATCTGCCAGAAATTTATCCAGCCTTACTGCTTTTCCCATTTTCTCAACTGCTCCTTCTGTTACTTCTTACTTGGCGTCATCTTCCTCAAAGACCTCAAAGGCCATTGCCCGCTGATAGTCTTCATTCATAAATTCCGGAACCGTTTCCGATGTAATCACCCACAAGGCCTCTGACTTCTTATCGTCAATCCATACGTTTATATCTGTCCACTTATCATACTCTGGCTTCTCCCAAATCGGCACCAGCTCAATGCATCTTAGAACCTGCTTCAGTTCTTCCAGCTGCTTTGGCTCCCTGTAGGCGATCACGGAGGAAGATTCTGTTTTCTTCTCATTCATATAATACTCAGTTTCCACAGAGGTAATATTTACCTCCTCCATAGATACAGGATACCCTGTTTCCTTCAGAATTTCAACTGTACGTTTAAACTGTGGAAATACATAATATTTTCCTTCCAGATAGCGTGTGCTGGTATTTTCTCCCGGCATCATATTGTTCAGTGTGCTTTCTTCCGGTACATCAGGATATTCAATGGTAAGTACCGCACAGGGCTTCCCAACAAACACATCTGCTGCTGCCTCTTCCACATCCTGGCGGAAGGCGTCTATCAGCTGCTCTCTTTTCGCCTTGTTTTCCTGGAAAATATAAAGGCTTCTTCCGTCAGCGAAGGTCGCGTACACCTGGTCTGAATATTTGTTATCCAACTGAAGAATGGCATACTTATCTGCCTTTACAGTGCCATATTCATATCCGGTCTTTATTAATTCTTTGAAGCTCTCTCTTGTCATGGGATAATAACGGTAAACCTTTTTCCCGGATTTCAATTCGTAAAGCACACGAATTCCAAGAACATCACCCTCTTCCTCCCACGCAGAGGTATCCCATACAGAATTCTTTGCAGGAAGCTCTTTATTGCTATCATTACATTCCTTCAGAATATTTTCCATGCAGGCATAAATATGCGGATCGATTCCAATATTACAGCGCCTTCCCAGGTCATCCTCCAGGGAATTTACAATATTGTTCTCTTTTACTTCTATATTATAGTAGCTTTCCCATTCCAGATAGGAATTTCCTATAGCTATATTCTGGATTTCTTCATAAGAAGGAATATAGCTGTCGTATCCTGTCAGGTCAAAAAAGAATACACATGCCAGAATTGCCACCACTGCACCATTTAAAATAAACTGAAGCTTATGGGAAAAGAATTTCCTGAAATCCATATGATAAATGCTTTCCACGATTCCGCCACACAGGACAGTACCAAGGATCATTCCGAAAATCCACCACAGTATTTTGGAATCGTCTGTCGGAAGCCCATAGAAAATCATTCCCACGCCAAGCCCGGTTGGAATCACAATGAGGAAACGCACCAACGTACCAACACAGTTATATACAAATGCCTGGTTGGTTCTTTCGGATTTTCTGTAAACATAAGCCAAATATCCAAGAATACCAAACAGCACTGTGAAAACAACAACCAGCACCAGCGCAATGCCAAAGTTTCCCTGTGCATATTTATTGGTAAACGTATCCGCCAGCATGACCGGCGAACCAAGCTGTATAAGGATCCTTGTAAAGGTATCAGAGCCTCCTGCTGAATATGTAAAATAAAATACACCTTCATAAATTTCAAGGAGAACACCCAGTGCAGGACCATACACCACAACTGCTGCCAAAAGCAATGCTCCCATCATAAAATGGCCGGTTACGCTAATCACCAGTACAATCGAAAAATACAAAAGCAAATACAAAAGCAAGTGAAACAGCATCATAACAAATGCCATTTTCATAAGATGCAGACTGAAAAATCCTCTCATTGCCCCGATGCATACTGAGAAAAACTCCATTGCCAGATAGGGAATCAGAAAGTACAAAAGAGACTGCAATGTTTTGTACCAGAACATTCTGGAGCGCTTCATAGGAAGGCTGTGGTAAAAATCAATTTTCCTGGATGAGTACAAATACCAGAACTGGCTGACTCCGTTAAACAGTGCTGCAAGACCGGACACAACAAGACCAGTATGCATAAGCTCGTCCCGCCACAGGTTTTCATAGAGAAGACTGATCTGTTCCGTGGTATACTCCATTCCCATCCAGTTTCCAAGCATGATCAGCTGTGTAACCGGAAATGCCAGCAAAAAACCGATGGTAATAAATGCAGGAATCCAGATCATTCCCTTAAGTGAAATTTTCATATATCTGCTAGAATAAATTTTTGATTTCATATCCAGCCACCTCCGTTTCGCTGATAAAAATTTCCTCCAGGGTCAGAGGAAGCACCTCCATAAAGAGAGGATTTTTCACCTTGATCTTCTCTACGATTTCCGACCTGGTTCCCCGTGCCGTGATCATAAGAAGAGAACCCTGATGCTGTACCTTCAGTACATTAAGCTCCTTTTCCAGTTCCTTCTCCTGCTGTCTGCCGCCAAGCACACACTGGATCTTGTGAATGTGGAATTTCATGTCCTCCAGATCCTTGGAAAGAAGGATTCCGCCTTTGTGCAAAAGTCCTACATGATCACAGATATCCTCCAGCTCCCTGAGATTATGCGATGCGATTACAGGAGTAAATTCCCGGTTCATGATCTCTGCTGCAAAAAGGCTTTTCACCGCCTGGCGCATTACCGGATCAAGCCCGTCAAAGGTCTCGTCGCAAAGCAGATACTTGGTCCCTGCGCATACACCGATAATTACAAGCAGCTGTTTCTTCATTCCTTTGGAAAAAGAAGAAATTCTTCTGTTTTTCTCCAGATGGAACTGATCCATCAGCTCATAAAAAAGCTTCATACGAAATTCCGGATAAAAATTCCGGTAGAACCGCACCATATCTGCAGCTGTGTAATTAGGTGGAAAATAGCTGTCATCTGAAATATAAAAAAACAGCTTCTTCGCTTCCTCATTTTCATATACCGGCAGCTCATCGATCAGGATTTCCCCCTGATCCGGGCGTATAATGCCTGCCATCATTCGAAGCAGGGTGCTTTTCCCGGCACCGTTGCTTCCCACAAGACCGAATACCTCCCGGTCCCCGATGTCAAGAGTTGCTTTATTTACAGCCTTTATCCGGCCAAATGCCTTGCTGCATTCCCTGACTTCTATCATGATATTTCCTCCTTATAGCATTCCCTGATAATGTAGATTATCTCCTCTTCATCTATCCCAAGGGCCTTTCCTTTCTGAATCAGGGCTTTCAGCTCTTTTGTATAAGAATTTATACCGGCCTTCCTTACATCCTCACTGTCTGCAATAAAATTCCCTTTCCCTTTTACCGGGTAGATAAGTCCCTCCAGCTCCAGCTGCATATATGCTCGCTGTATGGTATTGGGATTAATAGACAGATCCATTGCCAGCTGCCGGACAGAGGGCATTTTCTCCCCTGGCTCCAGCCCTCCATTCAGAATCAGATGCCGGAATTTTTCCACAACCTGTTCGTACAGTGGTCTTCTGTCCTGGTAATCCAAAACGATCATAATCAGGCTGCCTCCTCTCTAAGTGTATTAATACGTTTAATACACTTAAGATAGCATATGCACCTCCTATATTCAAGATGAATAATTCTTAAATATTTATAAAATCAAGAAAGACCTTCTCACAGCTTCCTGACAAACAGAGGAATTTCTGCAAAAAGGTCTTGCTATTTCAAACACACTCTAAAGCAGCCTTGTACTGCCTCTTTTCTGATAATTGCTGTAGCATCTCCAGATTCCATAGCTTCCTGCAAAAACAAGAAGCACATTCAACGTGATAACAGACATCGTTCCGGTATGCTCCAGCATATACACCATCACATCGCTTACCAAAAGGCTCCAGACGTTTGCTCCTATATGAAGAAGCACACTGGAAAACAGTTTTCCGCTCCATTCCAGAATCAATGCAAAAAACACTCCCATGATGGTGGCATAAACGCCCTGCAAAAGATTCATATGATAAATTCCAAAGGCAAGGCCGGACAAAAGTGCTGCTGCCACCACACCCATGTTATCCCGCAGCCGAAGGAATACCAGCCAACGGAAAATAACTTCTTCCGCAAATGGCGCCACGATTCCCATCCAGAAGATCAGACTCCAGATGCTTTTTCCCTCTGAAATAAGGGACTGGGTTTCCTGATAAACCTCCGGATTTAAATACTGCTGAAAAAGTCCTACCAGAATATTTCCGTACTGTCCCAGAAATGCTCCTATCACAAGGAACATAATAGCCTCTTTCCCTGTGTTCTGAGGAGCTCCTGTAAGCCCGGCCAGGTTTCTTCGCCTGCAATCCCCCCGGTATAATCCCACGCAGGGCGCAGCTGCCAGAAGCCCGGTAAGCCCGGTAAGCAAAAGTGCCTGCTGATAATAAGCATTTATATCTGCCCCTGTTCTCCATACCAGAAGATACATTCCCAGATAGGACAAAATCTGAGAAATAGCAAAATGGATTCCTATGGGGTACAGGCATTTCCATGCCAGCACAGGAAATTTCTGCTTTTTTCTGTGGCGTATCTGATGATTGCTTTCTGCAAGGTGTGCGTCACAAGGGCTTATTCGAAAAAATCCAGAATCTCTTCTGTGGAATTTACAAGCTTATAGGGATGGGCATTTTCCAGTTCTTCTTTGGTTCCATAGCCATAAGACACCGCAATACACTCAAGTCCTGCTTTTCTTGCGCCATACACATCATGCTCCTTATCCCCTACCATGATCACCTGCTCTCTGTGATCGGACAGACCCATGCGGCGCAGTGCTTCCTCGATTACCTCTGTCTTATTGGTTCTTCCTCCGCTGATCTCACTTCCCACGATCTCATCAAAATAAGAATCAATATGGAAATATTCCGCTACAATCCTTACGAAATTTTCCGGCTTGGAGGATGCAATCCCAAGCTTGTAGCCTTTCTCCTTCAACCCGGAAAGCATTTCCACTATACCGGGATACAGCTCATTCTCATAGATACCTACAGGCGCATAGCGTTCTCTGTAATATTCAATTGCCTTTTTGGCAGTTTCTTCATCAATTCCTGCATATTCTTCAAACTGCTCCAGAAGGGGCGGTCCCACGAAAATACGAAGCTTTTGAAGGTCCGGCTCCGGCTTCCCGATTTTTTCCAAAGCATACTGTACAGATTTGGTGATTCCTTCACCGGAATCTGTAAGAGTTCCGTCCAGATCAAATAAAATTGCTTTATACATCAGTGCTTTACCGTTACTGAAAACTTATAAAAAGTTATAAACTTCTATGTTCCATTCCTACTTCAACGAGTATGCTTTTGATGA
>CAKRKL010000114.1 GCA_934358405.1 uncultured Blautia sp. | reverse complement strand
CGAAGATCTGTGGAATATCCGTAAATCTCAAGAAGCGGCACATCAGCTTCAATGATAGTATTTCCATTGTGATCCGGATTCATGCCAAGGACACGGCCACGGCGCTTATTCAGATCGCCCATAACGTCACCGGTATATTTGTCCGGAACAGTAACCTTCATGGAAACGATTGGCTCAAGGAGTACAGGTGATGCATCCATAAAGCCTTTCTTAAATGCCAGAATAGTTGCCATCTTAAATGCCATCTCAGAGGAATCTACCGGATGATAGGATCCGTCATAAAGAGTAGCCTTCACACCTACTACCGGATATGCTGCCAGAGGTCCCTTCTGAACGCATTCCTGAAGTCCCTTCTCAACTGCCGGGAAGTAGTTCTTCGGAACTGCACCGCCAACTACAACCTGCTCAAATACATATGGAGTCTCCATATCACCAGACGGCTCAAAGCGCATCTTAACATGACCATACTGTCCATGTCCGCCGGACTGTTTCTTATGCTTTCCTTCTACATCAGAGTTCTTGCGAATAGTCTCACGGAACGGAACCTTCGGTTTGGAAAGCTCTACGTCTACTTTATAGCGATCCTTCAGCATGCTGACAACAACGTCAAGATGCTGGTCGCCCATGCCATAAATAAGGCTCTGGCGGTTCGCACCATCGTTCTCTATGCGGATGGTCTTATCTTCACTTGCAATCTTGGCAAGAGCCTGGGAAATCTTATCCTCATCGCCCTTATTTACAGCCTTAAATCTCTTATATGTATAAGGTGTGGAAAGGATTGCCTTCGGATAAAGCACCGGATTGGCTTTGCCAGAAAGGCTGTCACCAGTCTGAACGCTTACCAGCTTGGCAATGGCGCCGATATCACCTGCATGAAGCTCCGGAACCTCGATTGGCTTAGAGCCCTGAAGAACATATAATTTGTTCAGGCGCTCCTCTGTACCTTTCTCAACATTGAGAAGCGTATCGTCGGATTTGATAACACCGGAGCAAACCTTGATCAGGGAATATTTGCCAAGGAATGGATCCACGATGGATTTCCATACATATGCGGATTTCGCTTTGGCGAAGTCATAATTTGCCTCAAAAATCTCATTGGTCTTCTGGGAAATACCGTTACAGGAACGTTTATCCGGGCTTGGGAAATATCCGCAGATATCATCCAGCAGGTTGGATACACCGCGAAGATTGATCGGGGATCCCATGCATACCGGAACAATGCTTGCTTCCTGAATATTGGCTGCAAGTGCTGCGGAAACCTCTGTTACAGAGAACTCATCTCCCTCAAAGTAACGATCCATGAATTCCTCGCTGGTCTCTGCCACAGATTCCATCAGGATATCATGATATTTCTCAAGGTACTCATCCAGGTAAGAAGGAATCGCACATTCTTCCTTCTGTCCCTTGTCAATATATTTTCTTCCGGCCTGTTTTACAACGTTTACATATCCTACGAACTTGCCGTCTTCACGGATCGGGAAATGTAATGGGGCAATCTTCTTGCCATAAAGTTCGGTAAGCTGATCTACTACCTTACGATAGCTGACATCGTCCACGTCCATATCTGTAACAAAGATCATACGCGGAAGCTTATACTTCTCACACAGATTCCATGCCTTCTGTGTACCAACCTGTACGCCGGCCTTTCCAGATACTACGATGATTGCTGCGTCTGCAGCGCTGACAGCTTCCTCAACCTCTCCTACGAAGTCAAAATATCCGGGAGTGTCCAGAATGTTTACCTTGTTCTTCTGCCACGGGACCGGAACCACAGATGTAGTAATGGAAAAGTGTCGTTTGATTTCTTCTTTATCATAATCACTGACAGTGTTGCCGTCTTCCACTTTACCTAAACGGTTAGTCAGGCCTGCCAGATATGCCATTGCCTCTGCCAGAGTTGTCTTGCCTGCCCCACCGTGACCTAATAGGACTACATTTCTGATTCGGTCAGTTCTAAAAACGTCCATATGTAATACCTCCCTGTTTGTCTGATATGTTCATATTTTACTAAATATTCAGAAGAATTTCAAGTATTTTATGGAATTTTGACGGTGTTTTTTCAAAAAAGTTTGTATTATTTTGTCATTTTCGTGGGAATTGACAATTTGCAAGGAATTTCGTACAATGTCATAAGACAATTTAGTACTTTAAAATGGAAAGGAAATAACATTACAATGAAGACAATCGGTTTTATCGGTCTTGGTCTGATCGGCGGTTCCATTGCAAAAGCCATCCGGAAGTACCATCCGGACTACCATATTCTGGCCTATAACCGCAGCAAGAAAGCACTTGCCTCTGCCATCAGCAGCGGCATTATAGACGGTGTCTGTGAGGAAATGAAGGATCCCAGGTTCGGAACCTGTGACTATGTATTTCTATGTGCACCGGTAGAAATCAATCTGGAATGTCTGGCATATCTGAAGGACATCCGCCAGAACGGATGCATCATTACAGATGTGGGAAGCGTGAAGGGAATCATTCATCAGAAGGTTGAAGAGCTGGGAATGACAGACTGCTTCATCGGCGGCCATCCAATGGCCGGCTCTGAGAAAACCGGATTTGAGCATTCCAACGAGCGCATTCTGGAAAATGCCTACTATATCCTTACCCCCGGCGGTAATGTAGGACTGGAATATATCGGAGATTTTACAGAGCTGATCCACTCCCTTGGCGCCATCCCCATGGTACTTACCGCTGAGGAACACGATTTCATTACTGCAGGTGTCAGCCATCTGCCCCACATTATCGCTTCTGCTCTTGTCAACCTGGTAAAAACACTGGACAATGACGCTGAATATATGAAAACCATCGCTGCAGGAGGTTTCCGTGATATTACAAGGATTGCTTCCTCTTCCCCTGTAATGTGGCAGCAGATCTGCATGGAAAATCACGCAAATATTTCCAATGTTCTGGATGATTACATCCGCATGCTGATCCAGATCCGCTGTTCTATTGATAACTGCGCTTCCGATAGCAGGGAAGCAGACGCAATTTACCAGATGTTTGCAAGTTCCAGAGATTACCGTGACTCTATTGACGTTGTTGATAACGGTCCTATCCGCAAGGCTTATGTACTCTATCTGGATATTGCAGATGAGGCCGGCGGAATTGCTACCATCGCAACCATTCTTGCCATGGACAAGATCAGTATCAAGAATATCGGCATCATCCACAACCGGGAATTTGAGCAGGGTGTTCTCAAAATCGAATTTTACCAGGAGGATGCTATGGAATGTGCCGCTGCACTTCTGAAAAAACGTAATTATATTGTCTATGAACGATAACCTTACAACTACACTTATATAGGAATGATTATTATGGAAATTAAAAAACTTACCAGTCTCCATGGCGAAATTACGGTTCCAGGAGATAAATCCATCTCCCACCGCGCTGTCATGTTTGGCTCCCTTGCAAAAGGAACCACACGGATCACCCATTTTCTGGAAGGAGCTGACTGCCTTTCCACCATCTCCTGTTTCCGCAAAATGGGCATTGACATTGAAAACTGCAATAATGAAATTCTGGTTCACGGAAAGGGGCTGCACGGACTTTCTGCCCCCACTGACATCTTAGATGTAGGAAACAGCGGCACCACTACCCGCCTGATTTCCGGTATCCTTGCAGGACAGAGCTTTGTATCAGAGCTTACCGGGGATGCTTCCATCCAGAGCCGTCCCATGAAGCGCATTATGACCCCACTTCTTTCTATGGGAGCAGATATCACCAGCCTGAAGGGAAATAACTGCGTTCCTCTTCGGATCACAGGACATCCGCTGAAAAGCATCCATTATGACTCTCCGGTTGCTTCTGCCCAGGTGAAATCCTGTGTGCTTCTTGCAGGTATGTACAGCGATGGCGTTACCAGCGTCACAGAGCCAGTGCTTTCCAGGAACCATACGGAAATCATGCTGAATTATTTCGGTGCACAGGTAACCTCCAGGGGAACTACTGCATCCATTGTTCCGGAGCCTTCGCTTTTTGCAAGGGAAATCACCGTTCCGGGAGATATTTCCTCTGCTGCCTATTTTATTGCCGCAGGGCTTCTGGTTCCGGGAAGCGAAATCCTTCTGAAAAACGTGGGAATCAATCCTACCAGAGACGGACTTCTTCGCGTCTGCAAAGACATGGGCGCTCAGATTACCATGCTAAATGTAAATATGGAGGGCGAACCTACTGCTGACCTTCTGGTGCGTACCAGTTCTCTTCACGGAACCACTGTTGGCGGTGAAATTATCCCAACCTTAATTGACGAAATTCCTATGATCGCAGTTATGGCTGCTTTCGCAGAGGGAACTACTATTATTAAGGATGCCAAGGAGCTTAAGGTAAAAGAATCTGACCGCATTCTGGTTATGGCAGAGAATCTTTCCCGCATGGGAGCTGACATTATTCCAACCGATGATGGCATGATCATTCATGGTGGCAAGCCGCTGCACGGAGCAGTGATCGATTCTCACCTGGATCACCGTGTAGCCATGTCCTTTGCCATTGCAGGGCTTCTCTGCGACGGACCTCTTTCAATTGAAGGCGGTGACTGCGTAAAAATTTCCTATCCGAAATTTTATGAAGACCTGTATGGTCTGGGAAATGAAGAAAGAACCCACTTATAAAGATTATCATTCGGTGAATGAAATTCGTGGAAATGAATCGCTGCAATACAAAAATCACTTGTATGGCAGCGATTTTTGCGTTCTTGTATGTTAAATAATAATCAATGTTAGTTCCATATAACCGTCTATTTTGCTAGTTCATCTTTCTGTTTTTCCTATTATTATATCTATTTTTCACATTTTGCTATGTATTAATTTGTGCACAATTTTAAAATCCGTTTTGTTTTTGCTTTTATATTGATATTTTTTTAACACAATCGACGAAGTTGAAAAACTTACTGTTTTCCCCTTTTTTTCCTGAAAAAAATAACGTATAATCTCACTGTAAGTTGAAGAACACTAAAAGACAAACAAAGCGAACCAAGATCAGTCCAGACAAAAGAGTGGCTGATGCAAAGAAAGGAGCCAGAAATAATGAAAATTTTATTTTACGGAACCAAAAATTACGACGAACAGTTTTTTGATAAACTTCTGCCTGAATTTCCGGGTATTGAAATTAAATTTATTGAAGCAAATATCCATGAGGAAACTGCTTCCCTTGCAAAGGGCTACGAAGCCATCTGCGCATTTGTAAATGCAGACCTGGGCGCTACCGTTATTGAAGAATTACACCAGCAGGGCGTAAAGCTGATCCTTATGAGATGTGCAGGATACAACAATGTAGATCTTAAGACAGCGCAAAAATATGGTATCCGGGTTCTGCGTGTACCTGGTTATTCTCCTGAGGCAGTTGCAGAGCATGCAATGGCACTTGCTCTTACTGCGAACCGCCACACGCACAAGGCATATATTAAATGCCGTGAAAACAACTTTACTTTAAATGGTCTGATGGGCGTAAACCTTTATCAGAAGACAGCCGGAATTATCGGTACCGGAAAAATCGGTCAGGCTATGGCAAGAATCTGCAAGGGATTTGGTATGCGCGTTATCGCTTACGATCTTTTCCCAAACAAGAGCCTTGATTTCCTGGAGTATGTTTCCCTGGACGAGCTGCTTGCTACCAGTGACCTGATCAGCCTTCACTGCCCGCTTACAGATGAGACCAAGCATATCATCAATGAGAAAACAATTGCGCAGATGAAGGATGGCGTAATTCTTGTAAATACTTCCCGCGGTGGTCTGATCAAGACAGAGGATCTGATTTCCGGTATCCGTGATCACAAGTTCTTCGCAGTGGGACTGGACGTTTACGAAGAGGAATCTGACTACGTATTCGAGGATCTGTCTGAGAGCATTATGCAGACTTCCCTGATCCAGCGTCTCCTCTCCTTCCCTAATGTCACCATGACCTCCCATCAGGGATTCTTTACTGAAGAAGCCCTCACCAATATTGCTGAGACCACCATGGAAAATGCACGGGCTTACATGAACGGGGAAGAGCTTAAGAACGAAGTGCTTTCATAGGCAGGGCCTGCGTTATTTCAATAAAATAAGCGAAGGGCATTTCAGGGCGGAAAGCGTTTGAAATGCCCTTTTTGTTTTGGTGGAATTTAGCGAAGCAGTTGTTACCAGGACGTGAGTTCGCGATGTATATTCATCGCAGGTCGTCGCAACACTCCAACGAGCTAACTGCCAACTGCGACTAAACATCTCAGGAGAGCCT
>CAKRKL010000113.1 GCA_934358405.1 uncultured Blautia sp. | reverse complement strand
TAATTACAGCTACTTCCTGGAAATCCGCTCCATTGACAAAACCCACTCTGAGGAGGAAGAGATAAGAGGATTTTAAATGTAAAATATTTTACATAGATTTAACATTCCTCTCTGCTAAAATTTTACATAGCCCCACTATATTAATCTCATAACCAAGAAAAAACATAGAAATTTAACAAATGAATAAAAGGAGAGGAAAAAGAATGGATTTTTTTAGCATCCTGACTTTGCTGGGAGGACTGGCAATGTTCTTGTATGGAATGCAGGTTATGGGAGACGGACTGGAAAAGCTTTCAGGCGGAAAGCTGGAGAAGATTCTTGAGAATCTTTCCTCAAACAGAGTAAAAGCAGTTCTGGTTGGCGCCGCCGTGACAGCAGTTATTCAATCATCATCAGCAACGACAGTTATGGTTGTAGGCTTTGTAAACTCAGGAATCATGCACTTATCCCAGGCCGTTGGCTTCATTATGGGAGCAAATATCGGTACTACGATTACTGCATGGATTCTTAGTCTTGCCGGAATTGAAAGCTCGAATTTCTTTGTAAAATTATTAAATCCAAGCTCATTTTCACCTATTCTGGCATTGATTGGCGTGATTTTCATTGTTTTTCTTCACGATGAAAAAAAGAAGGACATAGGAAACATCATGGTAGGATTTGCAGTGCTTATGTTCGGAATGAACACTATGAGCGGCGCTGTAAAGCCGCTTGCCCAGGTTCCGGAATTTACTAATATTCTGCTGAAATTTTCCAACCCGGTTCTGGGAGTGCTGGCAGGTGCGCTTTTGACTGCGGTTATTCAGTCATCCTCCGCTTCCGTAGGAATTCTTCAGGCACTTTGTGTAACCGGTGCCGTTCAGTACGGCACAGCACTGCCGATTATCATGGGACAGAACATTGGAACCTGTATTACAGCTATGCTTTCTTCTATTGGTGCAACCAAAAACGCAAAGCGTGCAGCTGTGGTTCATCTGTACTTTAACATTGTGGGAACCATTGCATTTATGGGTGTTTTCTATCTTCTTAATACATTTTTACATTTTTCATTTATAAATGATGTGGCAGGACCGGCAGGAATTGCTGTCATTCATAGTGCATTTAACGTAATTGCAACTGTTGTACTTCTTCCGTTTGGTGACGTTCTTGTAAAAATGGCATGTGCGACTATTCGTGATACCAAGGAAGAAAAAGCCATCTCAGAAGAAGATCAGGAATTTATGATTCTGGAATCCCGCTTTTTGAGCAATCCTGGAATTGCTATTGAACAGAGCAAAACAGCAGCAAAAAAAATGGCAGAGCAGTCCCAAAATGCGCTGAAGCTTTCCTTTGGACTTCTGGACAGTTTTCAGGAGGAAAATGCGTTCCGTGTGGAAAAAATCGAGGCAAAGGTTGACCGCTATGAGGATGAGCTTGGAACCTATCTGATTAAATTGAATCAGAAGGAGCTTTCCGTAGAGGATAGTCACAGTCTTTCTATTATGCTTCATTGCATCGGTGACTTTGAACGTATTTCTGATCATGCTTTAAGTATTATGAAGTCAGCCAAAGAAATGTGGGAAAAAAATGCAGTTTTTTCTCCACAGGCAGTGAAGGAGCTTCATGTTATGGAAAAAGCGGTGGTTGATATTGTGGATAAGGCGTATACAGTATTTGCCAACCAGGACATTCAGCTGGCAGAGGAAATCGAACCTTTAGAGGAAGTGATCGACGAGCTTAGCCGTGAATTAAAAAGACGCCATGTAAACCGCCTTAGAGCAGGGGAATGTACTATTGAGATGGGATTTATTTTGTCGGATGTAACCACAAGTCTTGAGCGAATTGCAGATCATTGTTCTAATATTGGTGTCTGTGTAACACAGGTAAGGGAAGACCTATATGATACACACAGCCATCTGGACACTGTGAAAAATGCTCCGGGAGAGCACTTTCACCATGAGCTTGAGGTGGCAAGAGTAAACTATATGCTTCCGTAAATGTGCGCAGATAATGCGTATGGGAGGAGAGAACTGAAATGATTTTTTGTGTAGAGGACGACAACAACATTCGTGATCTTCTGGTATACACCCTGGAGACCACAGGCTTTCATGCAAAAGGCCTGGCAGATCCTTTGGAGCTGTGGCAGGCTCTTGCACAAGAGGAGCCGGAACTGATTCTTCTGGATATCATGCTGCCGGGAGAGGATGGCTATTCAATTCTGGATAAGCTGAAGAAATCCTCCGGAACCAGAGATATTCCGGTAATTATGGTAACTGCCAAAGAGGCTGAATTTGATAAGGTGCGTGCCCTGGAAGCAGGCGCAGATGATTATATTACCAAGCCCTTTGGAATGATGGAATTTATTGCCAGGGTGAAGGCTGTGCTTCGGCGCAGCAGCCGTCACGGAGATGACAGAGAGCTGCGTTGCGAGGAACTGAGTATTTTCCCGGGACGTCATCAGGTTTACAGCGATAATCAGCCTGTAGAACTAACCAGAAAAGAATTTGAGCTTCTTCTCTACCTTATGGAAAACAGAGGAATTGTTATGACCCGTGACCAGATTTTGTGTCACATATGGGGATATGATTTTGACGGAGAAACAAGAACTGTGGATGTACATGTTCGAACCCTTCGCCAGAAGCTGGGAGATACCGGCAGACTGATTGAAACTGTTCGTGGTGTGGGCTATCGCATGGCGGATAAGGGAGGAAATCAGGGATGAAGCAGAAAATTCTGAATCATACCAGCATAATGATTATTCTTACAGTGCTTTTGACTTTTGTGGCTGCAAGCTTTGTGATGTATGGAAAGTTTAATTCGGTTATGAAAACAGGAGTCAGAGATGAAGCCGAATATGTAAAGGTAGGGCTTGAGGAAGCAGGAACGACCTATCTGAATGAAAAAGTGGGACAAGCTACAGATACCCGCATTACACTTACGGATAAAGATGGAAATGTGCTTTACGACAGTGAGGCTGATGCTTCTTTGCTTCCTAATCACAGCGATCGGCCGGAATTTATTCAGGCAATGAAGAATGGGCAGGGTGAGATTGTCCGTTATTCAGAAACGCTTGCCCGGCAGACCTTTTATTATGCAGTGAAGCTGTCAGATGGCAGAATCCTGCGTCTGGCAAAAACAACAGACAGTGTTTTTCATACTTTGATGACAAGCTTTACTTTGCTTGGGCTTCTTATGATTCTGATCATCCTGGTAGAATATGTACTTGCACAGCAGCAGACAAAGAGTCTGATCGAGCCTATTAATAATCTGGATCTGGAGAGGCCTCTTGACAATGTGTGTTATGAGGAGCTGCGGCCTCTTCTTGTGAGGGTTGACCAGCAAAATAAGCAGATTGCAAGCCAGCTGGAAGAACTGAAAAAAACAGAAGCTGTGCGCAGGGAATTTTCTGCCAATGTTTCTCATGAACTGAAAACTCCGCTTATGTCTATTTCCGGTTATGCAGAGCTGATGATGAACGGAATGGTAAGACCAGAGAACATTGCTGATTTTTCAGGAAGAATTTACAAGGAAGCTAATCGTCTGGGAAATCTGGTGGCAGATATTATTCAGCTTTCCCGTCTGGATGAACAGCAGGACAGCACAGTTTCCATGGAGAGTGTGGAACTGGATGAGCTTGCCCAGGATGTGGTAAATAATCTTCGCAGTCACGCAGAGAAAAAAGAAATCCTTCTGGATTATCACGGAGAGCCGGCAACGATTCAGGGAGTACGCCATGTGCTTTACGAAATGCTTTACAATATTGCAGACAATGCAGTGCGCTATACCAATCCAGGCGGACACATTCATATTTATGTGGGAAAAAGAGGCGGAAAGCCTTTTTACCGGGTAGAGGATGACGGAATAGGAATTCCAAAATCCGAACAAAAACGAATATTTGAACGGTTTTACCGGGTGGATAAAAGCCATTCACGGCAAACCGGAGGAACTGGACTTGGCCTGTCCATTGTCAAGCATGGAGCCAATTTACACCATGCGAAGATTACAGTGGATAGTGATCTTGGAAAAGGTACAAAAATGGAGCTGCTGTTTTAGGCAGCTCCATTTTGTATGAGATTGAGATTTACAGTTCACTCATTGCGTCCTCATCTGCCACAATAATGGCATTTGGATGGAACTGAAGAATAGAAGCCGGACACTGTGGAGTAACCGGGCCCTTGAGGGCTGCTGCAAGAGCCTTTGCCTTGTTTTTGCCGTTGGCAACCAGAAGAATGCTCTTAGCACGCATAATATTGCCAATTCCCATAGTATAGGCTTTACGCGGAACATCCTCTTCACTTGCAAAGAATCTCTTATTTGCCTGAATGGTTGCATCTGTAAGATCTACACAGTGTGTGCCTGCCTCGAAGTGATCAGCTGGCTCATTAAAACCGATATGACCGTTGGGTCCGATTCCAAGAAGCTGTAAATCAACTGTGCCAATATTCTCAAGGAGAGTATTGTATGCGCTGCAGCATGCATCTGCATCTGGATTGGTTCCATCAGGAACATATGTATTCTTAATATCAATATTCACCCTGCCAA
This sequence comes from uncultured Blautia sp., assembly GCA_934358405.1. Classification (GTDB taxonomy): domain Bacteria; phylum Bacillota; class Clostridia; order Lachnospirales; family Lachnospiraceae; genus Blautia_A. The sequence goes on along the minus strand of CAKRKL010000113.1, from coordinate 1,893 downwards.
ACAGATTCTTGTTCATGAAATAGCGGTAGCTCTGGTCGTTGGAGCCGTCCAGCCCTACATACTCATCCAGGTTAACGGACTTAACATGTGAAAAATCAAGAATGCCCTCTTCGTACATTGCTGCCAGCTGGTCATAGGTTCCAACCGGTGAAGAACCGGTAGCAAGACCAAGGATGCAGTCTGGTTTGGATAAGATAGTACCTGCAATAATTGTAGCTGCAGTGCGGCTGAGCTCTTCATAATTTTTTACTTTAATAATTTTCATAGCGTTTGCTTCTCCTTCTCCATTAATTACTTCCAGTATACCTTATATTTGTGCGAAATGCTATAAATATTTTTGCTGTTTTTTTATTGTTTTGGTAAAAATGATTGCAAGATCCGATATAGTTTCTTATAATGAAAGACACTGATGTAAAAATTTCGAAAATCAAAACAAGCGGGAGTAAGAAGGTATGAAAAAGGTAACCAGTATTGTAATTGGAGCAGGACTTAGAGGCGGCTATGTTTATTCTCAGTACGCATTGGACCATCCTGATGAATTCCAGGTGGTGGCAGTTGCAGAGCCGGATAAAGAGCGCAGAGAGCTTTTTGCGAGAAAACATCATATCCCGGAAGAGCTTTGCTTTGAAAGCTATGAGGAAATTCTCAGAAAAGAAAAGCTGGCAGACTGTGCTATGATCTGCACTATGGATCGGATGCATTATGAGCCTACAATCAAGGCTCTTGAAAAAGGGTATCATGTACTTTGCGAAAAACCAATGTCCCCTGATAAAAAAGAAATCATCGAAATGGGAGAAATGGCAAAGAAGTACGATCGCATTCTGTCTGTATGTCATGTACTTCGGTATTCCCCTTTCTTTTCCAAACTAAAGGAGCTAATGGAAGAAGGAAGAATCGGCAGATTAATGACTATTCAGCACATGGAAGAGGTTGGTTACTGGCATCATGCACATAGCTTTGTAAGAGGAAACTGGAGAAATGCAGAGGAATCCAGCCCTATGATTCTGCAGAAATGCTGTCATGATATGGACATCATGCTTTGGCTGGCAAATAGTAAATGCGAAAGCCTTAGTTCCTTTGGAGAATTATCCTATTTTAAAGAGGAAAATGCACCGGAAGGAGCTCCGGCATATTGTCTGGATGGCTGTCCACATAGAGACGAATGTGCTTTCTATGCTCCACGTTTTTATCTGGAAAATTTAGATGGCTATCTGGTACGTGCAGTGACTGATCAGATTGATCCGGAACATGTATTGGAGGCTCTGAAAAAGGGACTTTACGGAAGATGTGTATTCCATTGTGACAATACAGTAGTAGATCACCAGTCAGTTGATATAAAGTTTGAAAATCAGGTAACAGCTTCTTTCCTTATGACAGCATTTACAGATCAGTGCGCAAGACGAATCCGTCTTATGGGAACAAAGGGTGAAATCAAGGGTGATATGAATGCTGGTACCATTGAAATCAGGGATTTTGTCAGCAAAAATCAGGAAACAATACGGCTTCACACACCTGCAAACGGACATAATGGAAGCGATATGAGTATGATGCATGATTTTGTCCGCATGATAGGAGAAGGAAGAAAAGGAAAAACAGATGCTGCCGTTTCTGTAGAGAGTCATCTGATGGCATTGGCTGCAGAGGAAGCAAGAATAACTGGGCAGGTTGTAAATTTAAGCAGATTTGCTAATGAAAATAATTGATAAAAATTGACAAGAAGAAGTTTGTCTGTTACCATCAAATTATATGCGATTTTGTATTATCGTTGGAGGCTTTTGCCCCAACATCATATTTTAAAATGGGAGGTAGCAATACAATGAAAAAGCCGGTATTAGTAGTAATGGCAGCTGGTATGGGAAGCAGATACGGTGGCTTGAAGCAGATTGACCCAAT
>CAKRKL010000112.1 GCA_934358405.1 uncultured Blautia sp. | reverse complement strand
GGTGGTGTAAACATACTGATCCCCATTCTTCTGGATTTCTGTCACACGGTGAGTATTCACGGCTCCATCCAGCACAGGATCAGCAGAATAAAAGGAAATCACATCCCCCTTACGGATACTGGAGGGTTCTGTCTTTTGCACCAGGAGCAGAGTATCTATCTCATAGGTAGGTGCCATACTTCCGGTGGTAACCCGAAGCAGAGTAAAACCGCCTATGCTGGGCGGTTTTCCAGGTTTGGTCAGAAGAACAATGATCAGCACCCCAACGGCTGCTGCAATAATTGCTACTGAAATAAAGTTTATAATGCCGTATATTATTTTCTTCAACATGGATCAGTTGTCATCCTCTTTGTTTTTGCGGTCACGGCGATCCTGCAGAGCATTAACAAGATAATGGGACAGGGTATTCGCCTGGGCTTTGGCAAGAGCCTTCTCTTTCTCTTTGTTTGCATTTTCAAGCTGCTGCTTCATCTGCTCCAGAGCTTCTGCATTTTGCTTCTTCAGGCGCTCTACATCCTTATGGGCTTTTTTCTGTGCAGCCTCTACCCTCTTTTTCGCATCCAGCTGTGCTTCTTTTACTGTCTGCTCTGCCTTCTTTCTGGCCTCTGAGGCCTCGGTGATGGCCTTGTTCTTCGCCTCCACAGTCTCTCTTTTTGCATCCTCCTGTGCCTTATGGATCTGCCTGCTGGCTTCCTCCTTGGCTGCGGCTGCCGCATACTCAGCCTGGGCTTTGACAAGACGGGTCTCTTCCTCTGCCTGCCAGCGTGCTTCTTCTGCTTTGCGGCTGTTCTCTTCTGCCTCTTTTAGTGCCTTACGGGTTTCCTGGTGAGCACTGTTGGCTGCTTTTAAGGTTTCCTCGCTGTCCTCCAGCTGTATTTCAAGAGTCGTTTTTGCATTCTCAAGCTGCTGCTTCTGCTCTTCCAAGGCTTCCATCTGATCCATCAGGGACTGAAGCTGCCACTGAAGATCATTAAGGGAATCCTCAAGCTGGGAATTCTGCTCCCTGAGCTCATTGCAGCGGTCAGTTTCCTCCTTAAGCTTCTCTTCTGCATCCAGCTGTGCCTGGGTAACCTCCTCAACGATCACCTTGCGGATTTCCACATCCGGAATGTTGTAGTCCTCTACAATCTCTTCCTTGATCTCCTTGATAAATTTAGGCTTCACAGGAGCCGGATGCTTGCTGGCAAGCTCAGACATTTTGCGGGGATCAGATTCCAGAAGGCTCTTAAATACCGTATAATTGGTGATCAGATTGGTGTACATCTGAAGCAGGTACTCTTCATCAAACTCCAGAGCACTATCCTGCTCCTCGATGGTATATCCTACTTCATCATAGCTCTCAATAAACTGCCAGAGCTTATAGCAGGTACGGTAATCCGGATCCTTCATCATCAGGTTGGTTCTCTGGATAGGACTTCGCACCCTGGAGCATCCGTTCATAATATCACAAAAGGAGCTGGTCCGCAGCACTCTTGCCATTCTGCGCACACGATCGATTCTTTTGAAGACATTCATATTGTCGCTGTCGTTTTCCACAAAGCTCTGGCGATTCTTAATGGTCATCTCGATCTTATAAGAAATTTCCTCATAAGCATCGTCAATCTTACTCTCCATGCTCATGGTATTGCAGGTTTCATCCCCTGTAGACCAGAAGATCACATCTGTGCGCTTATCAACAAATGCAAAAAGTCTCTGGATCAGATGATACACGAAGCGGTTTTCATACAGATCGTAGCTCTCCTCTGTAGTTACGTTGAGGATACGGGTTGGCTGAATATCCCCGTTCGCATCAGAGGCGATAAACTGGGTATTCTGGCTGAGATGGCGCACACTGTCTGCTGTGATCTTCTTGGCAAGGGCAACCGGCACCACCTCCTCAGAGGTAGCAATAAACCTTCTTGGTTTATCCACGATATTGAAAATAGACTCAATGCCTTCCTCCACAACTGTCAGCCACTGCTCGTCCACAACCTTATGCAGGATCCGGTTCTTCTGCTGCAGAGTATTATCTCCTGCCTGAACCATTTCAAACAGATACTGGAAATATCTGTCATCCTCCAGCGCCTCTCCCACCTGGGTGGTATATTTGGCATATAAGTCGTCTATGGTATTGGCCATCTTTGCTCTCCTTATTCAAGCACATTTTAGTACAGGTTCTGGATTCTCCTCAGATAAGACTTACTGTCCTCCATCCCTGCTTTTCCAAAGGTCTTCTCAATATAACTAATCAGACCGGTAATCTCATCTCTTACAAAGGTGACATTCATACTCTCGAATTTCTTCAGGACCTTACGTGCCACAATGTAGTCCATGGCATCAAGCTCTGTGCCGCCGCAGGCCACGTAAACCGGAATGAAATCATACATCTGCTTCATAATACGGTTTCCAAAGGAAAGCTTGAAGCGGGTAACCAGATAATTGTCAAGCTTCTGCATCTTATCCATAAGCTCATCGCTGATCGGATGCTCCACCTTCGCCTTCTGGAACAAATATTCCAGATGTGCTGCCGTAACATTACATGCAGGCTGAGGCTCACATTCAAAGGCATCCGCCCTCTCATTCAGCTCGATAGGCATGGCACGGTCATACACCTTATCTGTAATGGTAAAGGTGGAATCATCATTGTTCGCCGTACCCACGAACCAGGTAGCATCGGAAACATGAATCTTACCGCCGTCCATTTTCAGGGGATCTCCCTCCCATGCAGTAGGCACAAGATCCAGGATCCACTCATCCTTGCTTGGCATTTCAAGTACAGAAAGCATTTCCGCAAAATAATACTCAATACGGGCAAGGTTCATCTCATCCAGCACGATAAGAGTAGGCTCTTCGCGATAATTCGCTTCATACAGGGCTCTGAGAAACTCTGTCTCATTAAAACGCTTGGAAAATTCATTAAAATATCCCAGCAGCTCACTTCTGTCTCGGAAGGAGGGCTGCACGGATACGATAGTTGCAGGATTGTACAGATAACGGCTGAAAGAATAGGGAAGACTGGTTTTACCAGTACCGGAAATACCCTCCAGGATCAGCAGCTTGCTTGCTGCCATACCTGCCACAAATCTTCTGACAATCTCAGGTGTATAATAAAGCTTCATCTGGCTTGCAGCAAAAAGGCGGTAGCCCTCTGCAAATTCCTCCAGCGTGATAATATTATTGTAATCCGGCAGCTCATAGCTGGCATACTTCTCATCCACAAGCGTAAGCTTGGGAAAACGATGAGTCACCTGATTCTTCGGTTCAGAAAGCACCGCGTTAACAACAGGTGCCGCTGCTGCTCCCCCTGCTACTACTCCTGCTGCTCCCCCTGCTGCCAGTCCCTTGCCGCTTGTCACTTCGCCTACAGTGGGAAGCACGTCATCTGTCAGTGCGGACGCACCAACATAAGGAATCCGTCCGGTACCGCCCATGGCATTTACCTTCAGGGCCAGAATGCTGTTTTTCTCCTCCATCAGCGAAAGAACCTGCTTGTTCAGGCGCCCAATCTCTTTATATAATGCTGCATTGTCCGTCTTATCTGCCTTCAGCTGATGGCGCAGGATCATATGACGCACCAGGATTACGAGCAGCAGGATCGGAATGGCAAACAAAATAATCATCAGAAGCACAGACAAAATCCTGGCAAAAATCTCCAGCGTAGGAAAATATGTACGAAAAATAAGAAAATAATCTGCCCAGCCGGTAATAAAAAGCTTCAAAAAGGCAACCAGCCAGGTCACAATGTTATAAACAACCTGTGACAACAGCTCATAGGCAAATTTCAGGAACTCACTCACAGACTTTATACCTCCCCGTTCGGGTCATTTTTCTTTGCTCTTTCAAGCTCCTCCTGTGCCTTTGCACGAAGTGCCTCCGCCTCCTCGCGCATACGTTTTGCTTCCTCAAGAGCAGCCTCTGCTTCATTCTTAGCCTTCTTGGCCTGCTCCTGCTCTTTTTGGTCAGCCTCTCTTGCTGCCATGCGGGCTTTCTCCTCTTCTTTTGCAGACTCTACAGCCATGGCACGCTTCAGATTGATGCTGATCATGATCAGATGGTAAATCTGATATATGAAGAACAACAGCATAGGAAGCACGATCACCAGCAAAAATCCCATACTGCTTGAAAGGAAATCCATTACCTTGCCAAGCCCGGTTACATGTCCCACATATTTACCCACAATGTCTCCGTCTGAAATCACATGAGTATCGGCAATGCCATTGTTATTATCACCGATGGTGGTATAGCTTCTTGCATCCCCTACAGTCTCTATGCTCTGGATACGGTGGGTATTCAGTGCGTATTCATTGTTAATGATCGTATGGAAACAGATGATATCTCCTTCCTGTAAAGCAGAAGGATCGCATGTACGGATAAAAATCAGATCTCCTGCATGAAATGTAGGTGCCATAGAATCAGACTGTACAGCAAGCGGCGTATAGCCGAAAAGGTTCGCTACATTCTGATTGTCTCTTGATGCCATGGTAGTAAATGCATAAAGTGCAGCTACCAGAATAACCACCCACAGAAGTACACTGATCACGATGGTTCCAATACGTTTTAATACTTTCATTGTCTTCTCCCTCTTAACGCAAAATATATGTATTTATTTTATTACGAAGTCCGCCCAAGGTCAATACCAACTATTGACCGGAGAACGTATTTCCACTTTCATCGGTACCTGTAAAACGCATTCTGATGGAATAGTCAGCTGACTGCAGTTCATCTGTGCATGCCTCATCTGTGCCCTCCAGCCAGATATGTACCACAACTGCTTTATCCTGCTCCTGCTTCAGGGAAAACAGGGCGTTGTTATCAGAAATACGCATTGCCGAAGCGCTTCCAAGGCCAAAGGTACGAAGTCCACTGTTATTTTGAAGGGAATCCTCCATTCCGGGATCATATACCCAGCTCTGGCCATCTGTGGTAAAGGAAATCCTCATTGCCCTGGGAAGCTGGCTGTTTCCCGAGGATACTAAGGTTCCATCCTCTGCACTGCTGCTGTTGGCACTTGTGAGATGGATGATCATGTCCCTTTCTGCCATAAAGTGCAGCGTGAATTCCAGATAAACGCCGCTTGCGGCATCTGCCGTGCTTCCATTTTCAAAGGTAAAGGTGCTGCAGTCTGAGGTAGTCACAGGCTTCAAAGGGGTTTCCTCCATGGAAAAGCCCTTTTCCTGCAAAATCCTTTTCGCAATAGACTCAAAGGACAGGGTTTTTACATACTGCTCAATGGTTCTGTGGGCATCCAAATCCATTCTGAGGTCCACATCTGACACGATTTCCAGCCCCATGGAACGGACCTTGGCCTTGTCCGCTATGGAAAACCATGCCACCGTCGCAGCAGTCACTGCAACCAGTGCCATCAGCACCAGAAGCAAAGAGGTGTAGAAACGGTTTCGGATAACTTTGTTTTTTCTTTTCATTGGTTATCCTCCCCCTGGTCTAATACCCCGAAAAATGCCAGATGGATATCTGCCATATTCTGGCTGATCCCGTCGGAGCAGTCTGGGTCACAGCCCTCCAGATAAAAATAAACATCAAGAGTATAAATCTGGTTCAGCTTCATGTTAAGCAGCTCCTTATCCGGAAGGTGAATGCTGTTATCCGTAAACGAAACTGTGTAATCGGCAATGGGCTGGCTTGGATCAGAGACGGCACTTACCACCTTGTTCTGGTACGCAAGCACCTGCCCACTTCCAAGAGTCTGCCCGTTAATTACCGTGTTGTAGGTCTGCTGGCTGCTGGCGCTTTCCTCCTCTGTAAGACGCAGGATCACTGCTGTGGAGCTGTCTTCATCAAACACAAGGCCAAGCCTTGATGCACTCAGAAGTGCTCCGCCCGAAGCCTGTCCAAGAAACCCGTCACTTTGATCCAGATAAAGCTTCATAGTAGCTCCCTCTGCCAGGCCATTTCCGGAAGCGCGCAGGTAAAGCCTTCCATGATAATAGTATTTCTCCTCTTCTACCGGCAAAAAGGAGGCAGCCATTCCCTCTACGGTTCCGGGCGAATACACAAAATCCTTCAGATCCGCGGTGGAAACCGGCATCAGCTGCTCTGCCTTAGTCTGGTTCACCTGGGTAATGGCAGCTGTCTCTTCACTTTGAAAGCTGCTCCCGCCCTGACTGCTCAGCTGAAGCTCCAATGACTCTTCCTTTGTTCTTGCTGTTGCCGTACTTGTGGAAACTGCCCGGTTAGAGGTAAACCAGGCATAGGTAGCTGCACTAAGTGCCAGAATGGCAAATATAGTAGTGATACCCAGAAACCAGGTTCTGAAGACATTTTTCATGCTGTCTCTCCTTTCTGCTCATCCTGCTGCAGATCCACACCTGCAAAGGCAAGCTGAAGCTGGGTATCTTTATTTTGCACCGGATCAAAGCACTGCTCATCACAGCCTTCCAGATACAGCCAGTATTCCACAGACGCCACTTCGTCCTTTTCCAGGGTAAGCAAAGACTGG
>CAKRKL010000111.1 GCA_934358405.1 uncultured Blautia sp. | reverse complement strand
TGGTTCCCTTAATTTTTTTACGAGTAATGCCAGCTGATTCAGTTGGTATTTTTACTTGAAAATCGAGATACATGGATTCTCCTTTTCGAGAGTTAATTACTTTTCTTTGATTCTACCACATTTACCAATTTTTTCAAGAAAAATCGCTTTTTTCGCTGAAAGTAAGGGCATTTGTCGTCTTTACTGTCTTTTAGGACACAAACGAGAGTTAATTATTACGGAAGTTCACAATAAAAGCCTTTCGGGAAAACCCGATTAGAACATCATAGCACAATACCCCCAAGAAAAAAAGCCTGTATTCCGGCTGCTGACATAAAATTTGTCTTCTATGTCAGCAGCCCGAAAATACAGACTTTTTACAATCTTTTCATGCCTCCCGGATAACTCCTCTCGGACACGCTTCCTTACATGCTCCGCATCCTGTACACTTCTCATAATCAATATGTGCACAGAAATCTTCTACTGTAATTGCCCCATTGGGACAGGTCTTCTCGCACTTCTTGCAGCCGATGCAGCCAACCTCACAGGCAGCCATCACCTGCTTGCCTTTATCATGGGAGCTACAGTCCACAGCCACCTTCTGCTCATAAGGGATCAGCTCGATCAGGTGTCTTGGGCATTTGGCAACACATTTGCCGCAGGCCTTACATGCTTCTTTGTCTACCACCGCAATTCCATCTACAATATGTATTGCATTAAAGGGACAGACCTTCACGCAGCTTCCGAAGCCACAGCAGCCATAGGTACAGGCCTTGGCACCGCCATTTGGCACAAAGGGAAGCATTTCGCAGTCCTCCACTCCTGTGTAAACATACTCTTCTTTTGCCTTCTCACAGGTTCCGGAGCATTTCACATGGGCTACCTGGCGGGCAGTCTCAACTGCCTCCTGTCCCATAATTCCTGCAATTATTTTTCCAACAGGCTCACCGCCTACCGGACAACGGTTCACAGGTGCCTCGCCCTTGGCAATAGCTGCTGCCAGACCATCACAGCCCGGATATCCGCAGCCGCCGCAGTTGTTTCCCGGAAGTGCCTCTCGGATGGCTACCTCCTTCTCATCAATTTCAACAGCAAACTTTTTTCCGGCTGCTCCAAGAAATACGCCGATGAAAAGTCCTACTGCCGCAACCAGAATTGTTGCTGCTATAATCGCACTAATATTCATTCCGACGCCTCCTTAAATTAATCCTGAAAATCCGAAGAATGCAATTGCCATCAAGCCGGCTGTAAGAAGTACTGTCGGGAAGCCTTTAAATGCCTCTGGAATATCGTTATAGGCAATTTTCTCACGGATTCCTGCCATCAGTACAATGGAGATGGAAAAGCCGAATGCAGTTGCAAAACCGTTGACAGTGCCTTCCAGAATGTTATAGTCCTTCTGCACATTTGTAAGTGCCACACCAAGAACTGCACAGTTGGTGGTGATCAGAGGCAGATACACACCAAGAGCCTTATACAAAGACGGCATGCTTTTTTTCAGGAACATCTCTACAAACTGTACCAGTGCTGCAATGATCAGAATAAATACGATAGTCTGCAGGTAAGTCAGATCCAGAGGCTGAAGGATCAGCTTGTAGATCACACTGGTTACAAAGGAGGACAGGGTGATTACGAATATAACCGCACCGCCCATACCAGCTGCTGTATCCGTAGTCTTGGAAACACCAAGGAACGGACAAAGCCCCATAAACTGGCTGAGGACTACGTTATTTACAAGCGCAGAGCTTACAATGATCAGTAATAATTCTTTCATCTTCTCCTACCCCCTTTTCCCTGAACACATGGAATTTCCGCAGGAAGCACAGCCGCCCTTGCAGTCCGGATTGCTTGGATCAATGCCCCGTTTGGCAGCGCCAAGCTTAAATTTATTCTGGAGCGCAGATAAAAAGGCAAGGACAAAGAATGCGCCAGGTGCAAGAATGAAAATGGTTACAGGCTCATAGCCCATTTTTCCGGCTGCTGCATCAGCAAGGGGAAGGATCTGTTTGCCGAAAATAGTTCCGGCACCGATCAGCTCACGTACTGCACCGATGCATGTGATGCTTAAGGTAAAGCCAAGTCCCATTCCAATACCGTCAAACAAAGAAGGAATCGGTTTGTTCTTGGACGCATAAGCCTCTGCTCTTCCCAGGATAATACAGTTTACAACGATCAGAGGAATATAAATTCCAAGGGAAGAATAAAGAAACGGGATAAAGCCCTGCAAAAGCATCTGCACAATTGTTACAAAGGAGGCAACCACAACAATGTAGGCTGGCATACGCACACTGTCCGGAATAAAATTACGGAGCAGAGAGATCATCAGGTTGGATGCCGCCAGAATTACAGTTGTGGTAAGTCCCATTCCAATACCGTTGATAGCAGATGTGGTAATAGCTAGTGTAGGACACATACCAAGCATAAGCACAAAGGTAGGATTTTCTTTGATAATACCGTTGATCAGTCGTTCAGATGGTGTATTTTTTTTCATTTCTGACTGCCCCCTTTCTCATAACGAAATGCGGCAAGTCCGGCATTTACACCATTTGTCATGGCATTTGTAGTAATCGTCGCACCGCTTAAAGCGTCAATCTCATCATCAGAGGCGGCACCGGTCTTTGTGTAGGTAAATTTCTCTACATTTTTATCCTTAAACTGATTTTTGAAGTCCTCTGTGTTCGCGCGCATACCAAGACCGGCAGTCTCGCTGATGGACAAAATAGAAATTCCGTTTAAGGTTCCGTCCTCCTGGACGCCCATTGCAAACCGGATGTCTCCGCCATAGCCCTCAGAGGTAGTAACTGTAAACGCATAGCCAAGCTCATTTCCTGCGTCATCCTTTGCAACCATAACCTCATCAATATTCTGAGCCTTAAAGCCATTTTCATCCAGATAGCTTTCAAGTTCTGCGTCTTCCTCGCTTAGAATTGCTTCAAAGGAAGCCGCATCTGCAAATACTGCCTTATAAGCCTCTTCTTTTTCCTTTGCCTGCTGGCTGGCAATTGGACCTGCTGTAATATCATTGACAACACCAAGAAGCAGGCCTGAAATCAAAGTGATCACAGTCAGCGCAAGAGTATCCTTCACAATTTTGTTTTTCATTTCTTCGCGCCTCCTTTTCCAAATGCAACCGGACGTGTGAAACGTTCAATCTGAGGTACCAGAAGGTTGCAGAAAATAATCGCATAGGAAACGCCCTCTGCGGAAGCTCCGAACATACGGAAGATTCCGGTGAGAACACCAAGACAGACACCATATACATACTGTCCCTTAGGCGTGATCGGGCTGGTAACATAATCGGTTGCCATAAACCATGCACCAAGCATCAGTCCGCCGCCAAAAAGCTGGGTAAACAAATAATTTGCATCAAAGCCCTTGCCGGAGGCCAGCATATAAATAATTACAAATACTGCAAAGCTGCCGATATAGGTAAGGGGAATTTTGGCACTGATCACCTTATAGCAAAGCAGGATTGCTGCTCCGATCAGAATGGCAAGTGCAGAGGTCTCTCCAATTGTTCCCTGAATATTTCCAATAAGCAGATTCTTAACCGGAACGGAGGCACCGGCTACAAAGCCATGATCCCGAAGTGCTGCCAGGGGCGTTGCTCCTGTCACACCATCTACGACACCCCGATAGCTGTCTGTTACGGAAAAATCTGTCATCTTTCCTGCAAAGGAAATCATAAGGAAGCAGCGGGCAGCAAGTGCCGGGTTCATAAAGTTCTGGCCAAGACCGCCAAAAAGCTGTTTCACCACAATAATTGCAAATACACTGCCAAGCGCCGGAATCCATACCGGAATCCCTGCTGGCATATTCATGCCGATCAGAAGACCTGTGACAACTGCACTGAAATCTCCAACTGTATTTGGCTTGTGCATAAAATGATCATATAACCACTCTGAAAGCACTGCACTGCCGGTGGATACCGCCAGAATCACCAGTGCTCTTAATCCGAAATTATAAACTCCCACAATGGCAGCAGGCAAAAGTGCGATGACAACCAGCTGCATGATTTTTGCAGTGGTCATCCTTGCCCGTACATGGGGATTGGATGATACGTTAAGCATTTGTTCCATGAATTCTTCCCCCTTTTTATTTCTTCTTCCTGCTTGCCAGAACCATTTTACGCATGGATTTGATGCTCTGGGTCAGCGGACGCTTAGCCGGACAGATATAGCTGCAGCAGCCGCACTCACAGCATTCCATTCCGTCAAATTTCTGGAAGCTTTCCATATCGCCTCTTTCTGCAAAGGTTGCCAGTCTTGCGGGAAGTACATGGCCCGGACAGACACTGACACAGCGGCCGCAATTGATACAGGCAGTCTGATGTGCCTTTGCATCAGATACAGGATCCCTTTGCATGCACAGAAGTGAGGAAGAAGTTTTGACACAGGGTACATGAAGATCATACAGGGAAAATCCCATCATAGGACCTCCGGAAATCACTTTTCCGGCATGCTCCGTCAGGCCTCCTGCTGCATCGATCAGCTCAGCCATATCCGTTCCTGTACAGACCTCAAAATGAGCAGGGTGGCTGATTCCCTTTCCGGTCACGGTAAAAATACGTTTCATGATCGGTCTGCCAAGTGCTACTGCATCATAAATACTGCAGATTGTCTCAACATTATCCACAATGCAGCCTGCATCAGCCGGAAGCATAGAAGAATTTATTTCTCTTCCTGTAACTGCGTAGATCAGAGTTCGCTCACCGCCCTGAGGATACTTGGTCATCAATTCCTTTACTTCAATATTGGGGACACCAGTTACCAGCTCCTGCATTTTCGCAATGCAGTCCGGCTTGTTATCTTCAATGCAGATACAGCCCCTTGCATTTGGGAAAAGTCCCACCACGATCTTCAGACCCTCTACAACCTTCTCTGGCTGGTCCATCATGCGCCTGTAATCGCTTGTGAGATAAGGCTCACATTCTGCACCATTTACCAATATGTACTCGATCTTGTCCGGTTCCTTGGGGGATAGCTTCACATGTGCAGGGAAGCCGGCACCTCCAAGTCCTACCACACCGCCGTCACGAATCCTTCCAATGATTTCCTCGCGGGTAAGACTTCCAGGGTCAGCAGGATGAAATTCTGTCTCTTCATATAATCCGTCATTTTCCACTATAATGGAATCTACCATGCTTCCGGTAGCTGTGAGCCGTTTCTCAATGCCTTTCACAGTTCCGGACACAGAAGCATGAATGGGGGCAGATACGAATCCGCCGGCTTCTGCGATCATCTGTCCTGCCAGCACATGGTCACCCTTTGCAACCACAGGCTTGGCCGGAGCACCAATGTGCTGGGACAATGGGTATGCCAGATCTGCCTTTGGGAGATATTTCTCTACCGGGCAGTCCTTTGACATTTCTTTTCCCTCGAAGGGATGTACACCGCCTTTAAAAGTTAACCGCACTAATATTCACCGCCTTTATAGTATTGATCACTGACTCTTTTGTCCGCAGCAACCTGATTTATTTGTCTGATTTATAGCTCTTTGTTTCCCTTTTGTCTGATTTGTTATTTCTGTTCAGCGTCCTTGTTTCTTCTGCCAAAACCGTATTTCTTATGAAGCTTATAGCCACGGTTCAGGTTCGGATATGCTTTTACAAAACGCTGCATGTTGTGGCTGACCTTTCCTGCCATTGCCTCTTTGCGCTTCTGAAGCTCCTCGGAAATGTCTGCTACCATAGCTGAGCGCTTCTCTTCCAGTTCCTTGATCAGGGTAATATCATCCAGACGGCCAAGCTTGCTTCCCACCTGCTGCTTGAGCTTCTCGCGGGAAAGACCGCTGCTTGCTTCCAGATTCTCCATTTTCTCCCGGGTCTGGATCAGCAGCTCTGCACGGATCTGGTCAAGAGCCTGCTCCCAGGAAGGTATGCGCTCGTGGATATGGAATGCTGCTGCTGCGGAAAAAGCAAAATCCACAATGTAAACTACTGTGATCACGCAGACTGCAATCTCTCCTGTTTTCCTGGAGTATAGCTCCACAAATTCCGATACAACCGGGTGAAGCACCCTAAAAAGACCTACTGTAAACAACCCCCATCCCAGGGAACAGCCAAGACAGATACGTCCCTGGAAATTAAATTTCTTATCACTGTAATCCCACCAGGATGTATGAAAAATATTCTCCATCAATGCCGCTGTCACATATTCCAGAGCAGTGGCCACTACAATTCCTCCGACAAATAAAAGAAGCAGGTTCCCGCTCACCGGAAGAAGAATCAGATAAACGGCAAGTGCTCCGCATCCATATATAGTGCATAAGGGGCCGTTAATAAATCCCCTGTTTATCAGCTTCCCTTTGCGTACGGATACATAACAGGTTTCCCACAGCCAGCCCAGAAAGCTGTATATGTAAAACCAATTGGCAATATGGTAAAAATCCACTCCATTAATTGCTAAATCCCACATGCGTCTCTCCTTTTTCCTTTATTAATGCTGCGTCTATAGCGCTTCCGCATCTATATATTCTGACTATTCTTTATATTTTACTATACCGCATTTTGTAAAAAAATTCACTACCTAAAAAGAAAAAAATTGTGTATAATTGAATACAATCCATGAAA
>CAKRKL010000110.1 GCA_934358405.1 uncultured Blautia sp. | reverse complement strand
TATTTCTGTGCTTCCTGATATGCCTTCTTCGCCCACTGACCGGTTACAATATAATCTGCAACCTTATTTTTCATAAGGTTCATAGGAATCATGGCAAACTGCTGGGAAGCACCGCCCTGAAGGAAAAGTACCTTGTAATTGTCCGGGATATTCATCAGTTCCCGAAGATCCTTCTCTGCTGTATCAATGATCTCCTGAAATGCAGCACTTCTATGGCTCATTTCCATAACAGACATTCCGGTGCCGTTGTAGTCCAGCATCTCATCTGCAACCTCTTTTAACACCTCTTCCGGAAGAACCGCCGGTCCTGCGGAAAAATTATACACTCTGCTCATTTCTTCACATCCTCCTCGTCAAATACCTCATCTAAACTTGCCCCTGCAGGAACCATAGGATATACACTTAGATCCTGATCGATCCAGCAGTCAAGAACTACCGGGCCATCAGATGAAAGCGCAGCCTTAAGTGCAGGCTCTACCTCTTCCATCTTCGTAACGCGGATTGCCTTTGCGCCCATTGCCTCAGATACCTTCACGAAGTCCACACCGTCATTTAAAACAGTCTGGGAATATCTGTGATCATAGAAAAGAGTCTGCCACTGACGGACCATTCCAAGTACATGATTGTTCAGGATAATCTGAACAAGAGGCTTCCCACAGCGCACTGCCGTAGCAATCTCATTCATGTTCATACGGAAACAGCCGTCTCCTGCTATATTTACCACGGTTTTGTCCGGGCAGCCCATTTTTGCTCCGATAGCTGCTCCAAGACCATAGCCCATGGTACCAAGCCCTCCTGATGTAAGGAAGGTTCTCGGTTCCTTAAATTTGAAATACTGGGCAGCCCACATCTGGTGCTGTCCAACATCAGTGGAAACAATTGCATCTCCACCTGTCAGTTCATAAAGCTTCTGAATCACGTAAGGTCCGGTAAGCTGGGAATGATCGTAATTTAACGGATATTTTTGTTTCATATCCTGAATATGTGCTGCCCACTCCTCATGTTTTTTCTCCGGAAGCTTTTCCAGAAGAAGCTTCAGCACTTCCTTAAGATCTCCGATCACAGAAGCGTCAACAGCAATATTCTTATTGATTTCTGCCGCATCCACATCGATCTGCAGAATCTTCGCCTTCGGTGCAAAGGTCTTGGTATCTCCTGTCACACGGTCACTGAAACGTGCACCCAAAGTAATCAGAAGGTCACATTCACACATTGCATAGTTGGAGGTTTTGGTTCCATGCATTCCAACAGGTCCTGTGTAAAGGGCATCCTCTCCGGAGAAAGCGCCCTTTCCCATAAGGCTGTCACACACAGGCGCCTGGATCCTATAGGCCAGTTCCCGCACCTGTTCGGATGCATTTGCGATCACAGCACCGCCGCCTACAAAGATAAAAGGCTTCTTGGCATCTGCGATCATCTGCACTGCCAGATCCAGATCCTTCTGGCGGATGGTATCCACTTTTGGCTCAACTGCTGTAATGGTATGACGGATATATTCGCATTTAGCTGCTGTTACATCCTTCGGCACATCCACAAGAACCGGTCCCGGGCGGCCGCTTTTTGCTATGGTAAAGGCTTTGCGGATGGTATCCGCAAGCTGTGTTACGTCTTTTACAATGTAGCTGTGTTTTGTCACAGGCATTACAATACCTGCAATATCCACCTCCTGGAAGGAGTCTTTTCCAAGAAGTGCAGTTCCCACGTTACAGGTGATTGCTACCACCGGAACAGAATCCATACATGCAGTTGCAATTCCGGTTACCAGGTTCGTGGCACCAGGTCCTGATGTGGCAAGACACACACCAACCTTTCCGGTTGCCCTTGCATAGCCATCTGCTGCATGGGAAGCTCCCTGCTCATGGGAAGTAAGTACATGTTCGATTTTGTCACTATATCGGTAAAGGGCATCATAGACATTCAGGATTGCGCCGCCCGGATAACCGAAAACGGTATCCACGCCTTGCTCCAGTAAACATTCTATGATAATTTCGGCTCCTGTAAGCTGCAATTTTGTTTCCTCCTTATTTCGATTTTGGTATCTCAAGGATGGCACCACGGTTTCCGGAAGTAACCATTGCTGCATATCTTGCAAGATATCCGGTTGTAACCTTTGGTTCTCTTGGCTGCCATTTTTCTTTTCTGGCTGCAAGCTCCTCATCTGAAACCTTCAGCTCCAGCTTCAGTTCAGGAATGTTGATGCTGATCATATCCCCTTCCTCAACAAGGGAAATAGGACCGCCTACTGCAGCTTCCGGTGAAACATGTCCGATAGATGCGCCTCTTGATGCACCGCTGAATCGTCCGTCTGTAATAAGTGCCACAGAGGAACCAAGACCCATACCTGCAATAGCAGAGGTAGGATTCAGCATTTCTCTCATGCCAGGACCGCCTTTTGGTCCCTCATAACGGATAACCACAACATCGCCGGCTACGATTTTGCCGCCCTTAATTGCTGCAATTGCATCCTCTTCACAGTCAAATACTCTTGCAGGACCTTCATGAACCATCATCTCCGGTACAACTGCAGAACGTTTTACAACGCTTCCGTCCGGTGCAAGGTTGCCCCGAAGTACAGCAAGTCCGCCTGTGGTGCTGTATGGATTGTCAAGAGGACGGATAACCTCCGGATTCAGGTTTGCGCAGTTCTCAATGTTCTCGCCTACTGTCTTGCCGGTTACGGTCATACATTCTGTATGGAGAAGTCCTGCCTTTGCAAGCTCATTCATAACTGCATATACACCGCCTGCTTCATTTAAGTCCTCCATGTAGGTCGGGCCTGCTGGTGCAAGGTGGCAAAGGTTCGGGGTCTTTGCGCTGATCTCATTTGCAAAGCTGATATCAAAATCCCAGCCAATCTCATGTGCGATAGCCGGAAGGTGAAGCATACTGTTTGTAGAACATCCAAGTGCCATATCCACAGTAAGGGCATTTAAAATAGCCTCTTTTGTCATAATGTCTCTTGGACGGATATTGCGGCGATACATCTCCATAACCTGCATTCCTGCATGCTTTGCAAGACGGATACGCTCAGAATAAACTGCCGGAATGGTTCCGTTTCCTTTCAGGCCCATACCAAGAACCTCTGTCAGGCAGTTCATGCTGTTTGCAGTATACATACCGGAACAGGAACCGCAGGTAGGACAGGTTTTGTTCTCACACTCTGTAAGTCCTTCCTCTGTAAGCTTGCCTGCTGCGTAAGCACCTACAGCCTCAAACATACTGGAAAGGCTTGTCTTGTGACCGTTTAAATGACCGGCCAGCATTGGACCGCCGCTTACAAATACGGTAGGAACATTGATTCTGGCAGCTGCCATCAGAAGTCCTGGTACATTCTTGTCACAGTTCGGGATCATAACAAGGGCATCAAACTGATGTGCCATTGCCATTGCCTCTGTGGAATCTGCGATCAGATCTCTTGTTACCAGAGAATACTTCATTCCCACATGTCCCATTGCAATACCGTCGCATACAGCGATTGCCGGGAACATAACCGGTGTTCCCCCGGCCATGGCAACCCCAAGCTTAACTGCCTGGGCAATTTTATCCAGGTTCATATGACCTGGTACGATTTCATTATAAGAGCAAACAATACCAACTAAAGGGCGCTCCATTTCTTCTTTTGTCATTCCAAGGGCATTAAACAGGGAACGGTGAGGTGCCTGCTGTGTGCCTGTTTTAACTGCATCACTTCTCATAATTTATATCTCCTTCAGATTTCCTTTGCGATCAGATCGCCCATCTCTTTGGTTCCCACTAAGGTGCAGCCCTCAGACATAATGTCACCTGTACGGTAGCCTGCTGTCAGAACCTTCTGTACTGCTGCCTCCACTGCATCTGCTTCCTTATCAAGATCCAGTGAAAAACGAAGCATCATAGCTGCGGAAAGAATGGTTGCGATCGGGTTTGCCTTATTCTGTCCTGCAATATCCGGTGCAGAACCGTGGCTTGGCTCATAGAGGCCGAATTTGGTCTCATTCAGGCTTGCAGAGGAAAGCATTCCGATAGAGCCTGTGACCATGCTGGCTTCGTCAGAGAGAATGTCGCCAAACATGTTCTCTGTAAGAATAACATCAAACTGCTTCGGATCTCTTACCAGCTGCATAGCGCAGTTATCAACCAGCATATGCTCAAGAGTAACCTCCGGATAATCTGCTGCTACCTCTTCTACCACCTTTCTCCAAAGTCTGGATGAATCCAGAACATTTGCCTTGTCAACACTTGTTACCTTCTTGCGGCGTTTCATGGCAATATCAAATGCCTTGATGGCGATTCTGCGGATCTCGTTCTCATTGTAGGAAAGAGTGTCGATTGCCTTGGCAACCCCATTCTCTTCTATAGTCTTTCTCTCTCCGAAATAAAGGCCACCGGTCAGTTCACGGACAATGATCATGTCAAAGCCATCACCAATGATCTCGTCGCGAAGGGGACACGCTGCACGAAGCTCATTGTATAAATATGCAGGACGTAAATTTGCAAAAAGATTTAAAGCCTTGCGGATGGCAAGAAGTCCTGCCTCCGGACGTTTGGACGGCTCCAGCTTGTACCATGGAGATGTCTTGGCATCACCGCCGATGGAACCCATAAGAACTGCGTCAGAAGCCTTGGCTGTTGCAATAGCTTCTTCTGTAAGGGGAACACCATGAACATCAATGGAAGCTCCGCCTAAAAGTACCTCAGAATAGGAAAAGCTATGTCCGTATTTCTCACATACCTTATCCAGAACCTTCTTCGCCTCTGCGACAATTTCCGGTCCGATACCGTCTCCGGGAATCAATGAAATGCTGTAATTCATAATAATTTCCTCTCCTTCGTTCCTGTATGCCAGTTGATAGTTCCATATCTAGTACTAGCCTGACATCGATGGATAATTGTCATTATAATAACGCACTTTCTTTCATATTTCAACCTATTAAAGTAAAAAACTGTCGTTTTCTATCTTATATAAAAAAGAAACCCAAAAAGTGAAAGCTTCTGCACAAAGAAAAAAGAGCCTCACCTATCACTAAGGTGAAGCTCTTCCTGTCTTACAATGAAATTGTCTGTTTTAAGCAGAAGCCTGCTCTGCTTTCTCAACTTCGGCAATTGCCTGCTTTCTCATAGGGATACGGCAGTTCTTATTATTACCGAATTCTACGATCACATCATCCTCAGTCATGTCGATGATCACGCCGTAGAAGCCGCTTGTGGTCACAACGCTGTCACCAACAGCCATGTCGTTAAGCATTGCCTGTACTCTCTTCTGCTCTTTCTTCTGAGGTCTGATCATCAGAAA
Organism: uncultured Blautia sp.; assembly: GCA_934358405.1. GTDB lineage: Bacteria > Bacillota > Clostridia > Lachnospirales > Lachnospiraceae > Blautia_A. The sequence goes on along the minus strand of CAKRKL010000110.1, from coordinate 1,405 downwards.
ATACATGATACCGAAAAGTACAACCAGCCATACGATGGTAAATCCCATACTCATTCCGCTTGATGCGTCCATTTGAAAATCCTCCTGTATCTTACTCTGCGGGGGAACTACTATTCCCTTTCGGAAATCCCCTGAAATGTCCTGCCTGGATTCTCCCTGCTACTGTCCCAGCGCATTATAGTATAATATACACAATAAACGGGATTTCTTCAAGTATTTTTAGAATTTTTTAAATTAATTTCTGCCGTTGATCTTCCCCTCTGCAAATCCGGCCAGACGCATTTCTTTATATTCTGCAAAATTGCCCTGATCCAGTGCATCCCGGATCTCTTCCATCATATGATTATAGAAGTACAGATTATGAAGCACGCAAAGACGCATTCCCAGCATCTCCTTTGCCTTAAGAAGATGGCGGATATAAGCTCTGCTGTAATGCTGGCATGCAGGACACTGGCACCCCTCCTCAATAGGGCGCGGATCCAGCTCGTACTTGGCATTAAACATATTCAGCTTGCCATGATTGGTATATACATGTCCATGGCGTCCGTTTCTGCTTGGATATACACAGTCAAAGAAATCAATTCCTCTTGCAACACCCTCCAGAATGTTAGCCGGAGTTCCCACGCCCATCAGGTAGGTAGGCTTATTCTGCGGAAGATGAGGCACAACTGCATCCAGAATGCGATACATCTCCTCGTGTGTCTCCCCAACAGCCAGGCCTCCTACTGCATAACCGTCAAGATCCAGCTGGGAAATCCGGTCTGCATGTGCAATACGGATATCCTCATAAATTGCTCCCTGGTTAATTCCGAAAAGCAGCTGCTCCTTGTTCACCGTATCCGGCAGAGTGTTCAGCCTGTCCATTTCTTTTTTGCAGCGCTCCAGCCATCTGGTGGTGCGGTCTACAGATTTCTGCACATAGTCCCTGCTTGCCACACTGCTTGGACATTCGTCAAAGGCCATGGCAATGGTAGAGCCAAGATTGGACTGGATCTGCATACTCTCCTCCGGTCCCATAAAAATCTTATGTCCGTCAATATGAGACTGGAAGTAAACGCCCTCCTCCTTGATCTTACGCAGTCCTGCCAGGGAAAACACCTGGAATCCGCCGGAGTCGGTAAGGATTGGTCTGTCCCATACCATAAATTTATGAAGTCCGCCAAATTCCTTAATCAGCTTATCTCCTGTTCTTACATGAAGATGATAGGTATTGGAAAGCTCCACCTGGGTACCGATATCCTTCAGATCCATAGTAGACACCGCTCCCTTAATGGCACCTACTGTTCCCACGTTCATAAATACAGGAGTCTGGATCGTTCCGTGTACTGTCTCAAACTGGGCACGCTTGGCACGGCCTTCTGTTTTCATAAGTGTATATTTTGCCATATATGTTTCCTTTCTTTTT
>CAKRKL010000109.1 GCA_934358405.1 uncultured Blautia sp. | reverse complement strand
ATCCGGGAGCTGGCAAATCTCTCTTACCAGAGAGATATTGTCACCTTTACGGATTTTCTTAACTTAAATGAGCAAAACCAGCTTGCTGCGCTGAAGCTTCAGAAGACCGGTGTGAACGTGAAGCTTTTTGGAGGCTATGCCCACGCGGAGCGGCAGATGGCTGCATTTTATCCGGAAGCTGTGAGCTTTTCCTGGGAATATCCGGTTGACTGCCTTAAGATTACGCCGAAGGCACTTCGCTTTTCCGAATCCCTTAGCCATCGGGATTATCTTGGTGCAATTCTCAACCTTGGTGTGGACCGCAGTGTGGTAGGGGATATTCTGATCAAGGATAAGGAAGCCTGGGTTTTCTGCCTTCGCAAAATGTCAGACTTTTTTATTGAAAATCTGATCCGTGTACGGCACACTACCGTACTTGTTACCAGGGTGGAGCAGGCAGAAGAGATTCCACAGCCGCAATTTGAAGCCATAAACGGCACCTGTGCCTCCGTTCGCCTGGATGCCCTGATCGGGCTGGCTTTTCAGGCTTCCAGAAGCAGTATGGTTTCTTTTATAGAAGGTGGTCTTGTATTTGTAAACGGCAGACTGATCACATCAAACGGCTACGAACCCAAAGAAGGGGACATTGTCTCGGTACGTGGCAAGGGACGTTTCATCTACGATGGCGTTTCCCGCCAGACTAAGAAAGGAAGACTTGGTGTACGTCTTCGCAAATATATATGATAAGAGGATGATGATTATGGCAGAAGAGAAATTACTGGTAAAACGCGACGGGGAGTTCTGTTATCCCATCTATTTTGAAAATGACTTTCAGGGTCTTTCCAAAGCCTTGGAAGAAGAGGGTCTTGCAGGCAGAAAAATGTGTATTGTCTCTGATTCTACCGTTACTCCCCTTTATGCAGAGCAGGTGAAAGCCCAGCTTCTGAAAATAACAGATCAGGTCTGCCAGTTTGTATTCCCTGCAGGGGAGGCACATAAGAATCTAGATACAGTAGGAGATTTGTATCAATGTCTGATTGAGAACGGACTTGACCGTAAAAGCCTTGTAGTTGCCCTTGGCGGCGGTGTGACAGGAGATCTTTCCGGCTTTGGCGCAGCCACATACCTTCGTGGAATTGACTTTATTCAGATTCCAACCACCCTTCTTGCACAGGTCGACAGCAGTGTAGGAGGCAAAACAGGTGTGGATTTCAGACAGTTCAAAAATATGGTAGGCGCTTTCCATCAGCCGCGGCTGGTCTATATGAACATGTCTGTCCTTCAGTCCCTTCCAGAGCGCGAATTCGGCTGCGGAATGGGCGAAATTCTGAAGACCGGCCTGATCTGCGATAAAGAATTTTTCTCCTTTGTATGCGCCAATTATAAGGTTATACGTACAATGGACCCCAAGATGCTTGCTGTCATGATCCGCAGATGCTGCGCTATCAAGGCAGGTGTGGTAGAGCGTGACCCGAAGGAGCAGGGAGAACGTGCTCTTCTCAATCTGGGCCACACGATCGGACATGCAGTAGAAAAGCTTATGGATTTTCAGCTGCTTCATGGACAGTGCGTTGGAATCGGACTTGTTGCCGCAGCTGCAATCTCTCTTAAGCGTAATCTGCTTACACAGCCAGAATATGACCAGATCTGCCATTCTCTTGAGCTTTATGATCTGCCCTTATATGTAGAAGGACTTTCCCCTGAGGACATCCTTGCCGCCACCAAAAAGGACAAAAAAATGGAAAAGGGCCAGATCAAATTTATTCTCATGGATGGCCTTGGAAAAAGCTTCATCGACCAGACAGTTTCCGATGACGAGCTTCTTGCAGGAATCCATGCTATCTGCAGGTGATGTCTTATGAGTTCACAGACATCATCCTCAGACAAAAAAACAAAGCCTCTTAAGATACCGAAAGCAGCGGGAGCTTTACTTATTCTGCTTCTGGTGCTTTTGGATCAGCTTACAAAGCTTTTTGCAGTACGATATTTAAAGAACACAGATGGATTTACTCTTATCAGAAATGTGCTGCAGCTTCGGTATCTGGAAAATAAAGGCATGGCCTTCGGACTGCTCCAGGGAAAGCTGTTGTTTCTGATTTTAATCTGTCTTGTTTTTTTTGTAATGATTATCTATCTGTTTATAAAAGCTCCGGCTACCACATATTATGAGCCTTTGCTTCTTACAGCAGCAATTGTATTTTCCGGAGCTATGGGGAACTTTTTGGATCGCATTTTCCGGGGGTATGTTGTAGATTTTATCTATTTTTCCCTGATTGATTTCCCAACCTTTAACGTAGCAGATATTTACGTAACCTGCGGAATTGCCGCACTGGTACTTCTCATTTTTTTCCGTTACAAGGAAGAGGATGATTTTGATTTTCTGAAACTGTGAGCATCAGGTATAAGGCCTTTTTATTTAGCCTTCATGCCGGAGAGGAGTTTTGATAAAATATGGAACTGTTAGAGTTCACCGCAGCAGATCAGGAGGCAGGGGTTCGCATAGACCGCTGCCTTTCTGATAAATATGAAGAGCTTTCCCGCTCTTATCTTCAGAAGCTTCTGAAAGAGCAGGGCGTAACCGTCAATGGAAAGACAGTAAAAGCAAATTATAAAGTACAGACAAACGACCTGGTGCAGATCACCGTGCCGGATTTAAGCGAGCCGGATATTCTCCCGGAAAATATTCCCCTTGATATTCTGTATGAGGATGATGACGTACTGATCGTCAATAAGCCAAAAGGAATGGTTGTACATCCAGCCAATGGCCATACAAGCGGTACCTTAGTCAATGCCATCATGTATCACTGTCAGGGAAATCTTTCCGGAATCAACGGCGTGATGCGTCCCGGAATTGTCCACCGCATTGATAAGGATACCACCGGAGCACTTCTTGTATGCAAAAATGACACTGCTCACCGGGAGCTGGCCCAGCAGCTGAAGAATCACACCATAAAACGCCGTTACCGCGCCATTGTAGCCGGAAATCTCAAAGAGGATGAGGGAACCGTAGAGGGCCCAATCGGGCGCCATCCCATTGACCGAAAAAAAATGGCTATCAACTACAAAAACGGAAAGGATGCCATCACCCATTATAAGGTTCTGGAGCGTTTCGGAAATGCTACCTACATAGAATGCCGTCTGGAAACAGGCCGCACTCATCAGATTCGCGTACACATGACAAGTCTTGGGCATCCTCTTCTCGGAGATGAAATCTATGGCTCCGGCAAAAATCCCTATCATCTCCAGGGGCAGACTCTGCATGCCATGGTACTTGGCTTTGTCCACCCAAGAACAGGAGAGTATATGGAGTTTTCAGCTCCTTTGCCAGAATATTTTCTTAATTTGTTAGAAAAATTAAGAAAATAGTTGTCAATTCGTACTGATGTAGTGTATAATAGTGTTACAAAACCTGTGAAATGCCATTCACAGTAAAGGAATTACAGAAGGGAGTGGCAGCTATGAACAATACTACAAGTTCAATTATTACCATCGGACGTGAATATGGAAGTGCCGGAAGACAGATTGGTCAGGAAGTAGCGAAATATTTCGGAATCAAGTGCTACGATAAGGAGCTTCTGGAGCATGCGGCAAATGACAGCGGCATTTGTAAGGAATTATTTGAGAATCACGACGAGAAGCCTACCAACAGCTTCCTGTATTCTCTTGTAATGGATACCTATTCTTTTGGATATTCTTCTGCAGGATTTACAGACATGCCTATGAACCATAAAGTTTTCCTTGCACAATTTGAAGCAATCAAGAAGCTGGCTGCAGAAGGACCGTGTGTTATGGTAGGTCGCTGCGCAGATTATGCACTTGCAGATAATAAAGACTGCTTCAGTGTATTTATCCATGCAGATCTGGACTGGAGAATCAAGCGTATTGCAGGTAAATATAACAAGACTCCGAAGGAAGCCAAGGATATGATCGTCAAGACGGACAAGAGCCGTGCAAGCTATTATAACTATTACACCAATAAGAAATGGGGCGCAGCCTCCGGTTACAGCCTTAGCATTGACAGCGGATGTCTTGGCATTGAGGGTGCAGCACAGGCGATCATCAATACCATACATATTTTTGATGATCTGAAGAAAAAATAAAGAAATGATAAATTCAAGCCTGCTCAGGGTTTGATGCATAAGAAGCTCACTTCTTTTCAGAATCGTGTCTGAAATACGTACCAGGCAGGAGAGAAGTGAGCTTCTTTATATTTTATACTTTTTTAATAAGACAGCAGAATAATAATATGTTATAATAAAAAGAACCGCTGTTACTTTATTTTCAGCAATTATGTTTCAGGAGGACGATCGAATACTATGAAATTACGCTGGGACAATCAACACGTTCGTTGGGGAGTGACTGCCTTCCTTGTAATTGCAGCCAGTATGCTTTTTTATTATGGAGTTTTCCATATGAAAACTCTTATCACCGGAATCCAGACCTTTCTTGGAATCCTTACACCTATTGTTTACGGTGTGGTAATTGCATTTCTTCTCACACCCCTTCTTAATTTTTTGGAGAAAACCATTGTTTATCCTCTTCTTGATAAGAAGGATATCTCCATTGGAACCAAGGGACGAAAAGCAATCCGCTGGGCATGTGTTATTTTCTGCATGTTCCTTTTCCTGGCCCTTATCTACGCACTGCTCATGATGATTCTTCCGGAGCTGATCCGAAGCGTTATGAACCTGATTTACAGCTTTCCTTCTTATGTGAAAGTCATCCAGGCATGGCTGCAGAGTTTTGTGGAGAGATGGAATCTGAATAGTGAAGCACTTGATACCATCAATCAGTACACCTTAAATGCCCAGAATTATCTGACGCAGAACATTCTTCCTCAGATGCAGGAGATGCTGAAGAACATCTCTGCCGGTGTATTTGAGCTGATCAATTTTCTGAAGAATTTCCTTATAGGAGCCATTGTTTCCCTTTACCTGATGGCAGACAAAGAAGGCTTTACCGCCAAGGCGAAAATGTTTTCATACGCCATATTTACTCCAAGGCATGCAAATTTTATCATTCATTCCATGCGCTTTACCAATAAGACCTTTATCGGATTCTTTATTGGAAAAATACTGGATTCCGCCATTATCGGCGTTCTGTGTTACATTGGCATGAATCTTCTGAACATGCCGTATATCCTTTTGATCAGTGTGATCATCGGCGTAACCAACGTGATTCCGTTTTTTGGGCCTTACCTGGGAGCTATTCCAAGTATTTTCCTGATTCTTCTTGTGGACCCCATGCAGGCGATTTATTTCGCGCTTTTCATCCTTGCGCTCCAGCAGTTTGACGGCAATATTCTTGGTCCCAAGATCCTGGGAGAGTCTACAGGCCTGTCAAGCTTCCTTGTTATCGTTGCAATCCTTGTTGGAGGCGGTATTTTTGGAATTCCTGGTATGCTTATTGGAGTTCCTGTATTTGCAGTTCTTTATGCAGCACTGGATAAGCTGATTCACATCAGCCTTATTCATAAGAATGTACCGGATCAGGAGCAGACCTACGTAAACATTGACTGCCTGGATCCTGAGACCCACGAACCAATTCTTTTCCAGAAAGAGGAGCCGCGGAACAATCAGACTCCAAGACGCACTGCAATGCTGCAATTTATCCTTACAGTGCTAAAGACAGTACAGAAAATTCTTACCACAGTCTGGGCCTTTATACAGAAATATTCCAGAATAATTTGGAAAAAAGTCAGACAATTAGTGGAAGAGTACCAACAGAAAAAAAACAGTAAAAAGGATGGACAATAAACTATGAGACTTTTGATACAGCGTGTCAATCATGCCGAGGTTAAAGTGAATAATGAAATCGTCGGAAGCATCGGAAAAGGATTTCTTGTTCTGGTAGGCGTTGGACAGAATGACACCAGAGAAATTGCAGATAAATACCTGAAGAAAATGCTTGGGCTTCGGATTTTTGAGGATGAAAATGGCAAAACAAACCTTTCCCTGGCAGATGTAAATGGAGAGCTTTTGATGGTTTCACAATTTACCCTGTATGCAAACTGTAAAAAGGGAAACCGGCCAAGCTTTACAGATGCGGGCGCACCGGATCAGGCAAATGAACTTTATGAATACATGTTAAAGGAAGCTGCCAAGGTTGTTCCGGTTGTTCAGCACGGTGTGTTTGGCGCCGACATGAAGCTTTCCCTTGAAAATGACGGGCCATTTACAGTGATGCTGGATGAGTTGATTATGTAACATAGCGCCGGAAAAGCCAGAAGAAGTGGCTGATCCGGCATTATGTTCCTTATCTTTATCTATACGACAAACCCGAGTTTTTCATATAGATGGGCCCTAAAAGGAGCCACTTCTCTGGATAAACGGCTATTTGGCCGTTTAATGGCCATCTAGACTGTATTTTGGGGCTTTGTTTTTAATTGCATTTTTTGCTAATTATTTTATTGTTTACCCGTTGCTTTTTAGAATTTTATTTCTCATTGCCATGTACTTTATTACCTTACATATCAGTGCCCGTTGTCTTAGTTGAAACGCAGCTATACATTTATCATCACATTCTATAAACAACGAACTTTATAAAGGAGAATTTTTCATGGATAAAAAAGTCACTTACCACGAACAAACTGACGTTGAAAATACCTTGCGGCTTCGTGACGTTCTGAAAACCTTGCCTCCATTTTGCAGGGATTTCTTTCGTGCCATTGAGCCACGTACCACAACCAAAACCAGAATTTCCTATGCTTA
>CAKRKL010000108.1 GCA_934358405.1 uncultured Blautia sp. | reverse complement strand
TTGCCGTTTACAACGGTGGAATAATCACGTCTCTTGTAGAACATACCCATATCCACGCCGAGAATATTGGAGAAGTATACGGCTCTTGACATAGCACCCTCATCCGGGCTGATGATCATCAGATGATCATTATCTACCTGGAAATTGTCTACGTTCTTCACCAGTGCCTTCAAAAACTGATAGGTAGGGAAGAAGTTGTCAAATCCGTTCAGCGGAATGGAGTTCTGAACACGGGGATCGTGTGCGTCAAAGGTAATGATATTGGATACGCCCATGTCGCTTAATTCACGAAGAGCCAGTGCGCAGTCGAGGGACTCTCTCTTCTTACGTCTGTGCTGACGTCCTTCATAAAGGAATGGCATGATTACATTAATACGGTGTGCCTTACCGGTAGCTGCGGAGATGATTCTCTTAAGATCCTGGAAATGGTTGTCCGGAGACATATGATTTTCGTGACCGCAAACAGTGTAAGTAGAGCTGTAGTTGGTAACATCAACCATGATGTAAAGGTCTGTACCACGGACAGATTCCTTAATGATTCCTTTACCCTCACCGGTACCAAAACGGGGACATTCGCAGTCAACAAGGAAAGTCTTTTCGCTGTAGCCCTGCGGAACATTGTCCAGACCTTTCTTTTCTACCAGCTCCTTACGGAATTTTACCAGTTTTCTGTCTACCTCCTCGGCAAGTTCGCGGCAGCCTTCCAGCGCAGCGATTCGGATTGGTGCGACAGGCATAGATTTCTCGAGCAATTCTATGTTCGGCATGATATTCCTCCTAAGTAGTATGCTAATTGTAGATTCAGTTTTCTGCATGCAAAAAGACAGTAGCCTTCCTGCTTGCAGATCTCTTCCCTATATTTATAACATTTGCCCTAAATGCCGTCAAGGAATTTATTTATTTTTACCTTGAAAAAAGGGAAATTTCAGAGGCTTCTGAAATTTTTTGTTGTGTTTTCGGGGAAAACTTGGTATAGTAAAAATAATGGCTATCTTATGCGGTGCCATGAAAGGACGCATTCAGGGCGTTGCCTGGATGCCTGATTTCTTTGAATCAATGGAGAAAAATGTGAAAAAGCAAAAAAAACATGTAATTTCAACAGTGCAGGCGGGAAGTATTGCAGAGGAGCTGGAGCTTGTACCCGGCGATGCCCTGCTTCGTGTAAATGGCCAGCCTGTTGAAGATATATTTGATTACCGCTATCTGATGAATGAGGAATATGTGGTGCTTGAAGTGGAGAAAGCAGACGGAGAGATCTGGGAGCTTGAGGTGGAGAAGGAATACGAGGAAGACCTTGGCGTGGAATTTGCGAAGGATCTTATGGACGATTACCGCTCCTGCTCCAACCACTGTATTTTCTGCTTTATTGATCAGATGCCATCCGGAATGAGAGACACACTTTATTTTAAGGATGATGATTCCCGACTGTCTTTTATTCAGGGAAATTATGTAACATTGACAAATATGAGTGATCATGATATTGACAGGATCATCCGCTATCATCTGGAGCCTATCAATATTTCCTTCCAGACCATGAATCCGGAGCTTCGCTGCAAAATGCTCCACAACCGTTTTGCGGGAAATGCCCTTGAGAAGGTGAAGAAGCTTTATGAGGCAGGCATCACCATGAATGGTCAGATCGTTTTGTGTAAAGGAGTCAACGATGGGGAAGAGCTGAATGAGAGCATCCGTAAGCTATCTGCCTATGCCCCTGTGATCCAGAGCGTTTCCGTTGTGCCGGCCGGTCTTACAAAATTCCGTGAAGGGCTGTATCCTCTGGAGCTTTTTAACAAAGAGGATGCATGCCAGGTTCTGGATATGATTCATTCCTGGCAGGAGAAGATGGTGAAGGATTATGGAATCCACTTTATCCATGCTTCCGATGAGTGGTATATTATGGCAGGAAGAGAGCTGCCAAAGGAGGATTCCTATGATGGCTATCTGCAGCTGGAGAACGGCGTGGGAATGCTGCGGCTTCTTGGAGACGAGGTGCAGGCTGCCCTTTCCGAAATGGAAGGAGATGACCGCTGCGTTCGTGCAGTCAGTGCCACAGGAGCACTGGCAGCACCATATATTACCAGATATATGGACATGATCCATGAGAAATTCCCTAATGTTTGTGTAGAAGTAGCAGCCATACGGAACGAATTCTTTGGAGAGACTATTACAGTGGCAGGACTTGTGACCGGACAGGATCTTAAGAAGCAGCTAAAGGGCAGGGATCTGGGAGAGAAGCTTTTGATTCCCTGCAGCATGCTCAAGAATGACGAAAATGTTTTTCTGGATGATGTAACGGTAGAGGAGCTTTCCGGGGAATTAAATGTAGAGATAGTAATTGTGGATGAAGGAGGAGCTGATCTTGTAGCAGCAGTTCTTGATCCGCCACAGCATAAGAAACAGAAAAGGAGACAAATGTATGAGCAAACCGGTAGTAGCAATTGTGGGCAGGCCTAATGTAGGAAAATCCACATTGTTTAACGCACTGGCAGGAGATAAAATTTCAATTGTAAAGGATACGCCAGGTGTAACCAGAGACAGAATTTATGCAGATGTGACATGGCTGGATAAGGAATTCACCATGATCGATACAGGCGGTATTGAGCCGGACAGCAGTGATATCATTCTTTCCCAGATGAGAGAGCAGGCACAGATCGCTATTGATACAGCAGACGTAATTATTTTTATCACGGATGTGCATCAGGGTCTTGTGGATTCCGATGCCAAGGTGGCAGATATGCTCCGCCGCAGCGGCAAGCCGGTTGTGCTTGTGGTAAATAAGGTGGATAGTGTCCAGAAATATATGATGGATGTTTATGAATTTTATAATCTTGGAATCGGAGAGCCATTTGCGATTTCTGCAGCCAATCGCCAGGGACTTGGAGATATGCTTGACGAAGTAATTAAGCATTTCCCGGAGAACACAGGTGAGGAGGAAGACTCTGATATTCCGAAGATCGCTATTGTAGGTAAGCCGAATGTGGGGAAATCTTCTCTTATCAATAAGCTTCTTGGCGAAGACCGTGTGATCGTATCTGACATTGCAGGCACCACCCGTGATGCAGTAGACACCAAGGTTACCTGGAATGGCAAGGAATATATTTTTATTGATACTGCAGGACTTCGCCGCAAGGCAAAGGTAAAAGAAGAAATTGAGCGTTTCAGTGTGATCCGTACTGTAACTGCAGTAGAGAGGGCAGATCTTGTTGTTGTAATGATCGATGCATCTGAGGGTGTGACTGAGCAGGATGCCAAGATTGCCGGAATTGCCCATGAAAGAGGCAAGGGTGTAATCATTGCTGTGAATAAGTGGGATGCCATTGAGAAAAATGACAAGACCATTTACAAGCATACCAACCGCATCCGCGAGGTGCTTTCTTTCATGCCTTATGCAGAGATCGTATTTATTTCCGCTAAGACAGGACTTCGAATTTCCAGAATGTTTGAGACACTGGATGCGGTGATCGAGAATCAGACCATGCGTATTCAGACAGGTGTCCTTAACGAAATTCTTGCAGAGGCAGTTGCCATGCAGCAGCCGCCTTCAGACAAGGGTAAGCGCCTGAAAATCTTCTATATGACGCAGGTAGCGGTGAAGCCGCCTACATTTGTGATTTTTGTAAATGACAAGGAGCTTATGCACTTCTCTTATACAAGATATCTGGAGAACAAGGTTCGTGACGCTTTTGATTTTGGCGGCACACCATTGAGATTTATTGTAAGAGAGCGCGGAGAGAAGGAATAATTATGGAACGAATGATCTGTCTGGCTATTGGGTATGTGTTCGGGATGTTTCAGACATCCTATATTATCGGAAAAGTCCATCACATGGATATCCGTCAGTACGGAAGCGGCAATGCGGGCACTACAAATGCCCTTCGTACCCTTGGCAAAAAAGCAGGAGCTGCAACCTTGCTTGGAGATATGCTTAAATGTGTGATCGCGATTCTGGTAGTGGATGCAGCTTTTAAGAATCAGTACGGGGATATTCTGCCCCTGCTTGGAATGTACACGGCAGCCGGCTGTGTACTTGGACATAATTTTCCTTTTTATCTTGGCTTTCGGGGCGGGAAAGGAATTGCGGCGTCTGCCGGAATGCTGCTTGCCCTTGACTGGAGAGTATTTCTGATCTGTGCAGTAATCTTTTTCGGGATCGTTATTGCCACACGCTACGTTTCCCTTGGCTCCATTTCTGCTTACATAGGAGCACTGATCTGCTTCATAGCATTTGGAGCAGCAGGAAGCTACGGCATGGATACTTCCCATGTGGTGGAAATGAATGTGATCATGGCTCTTATGACGGCACTTGCGATTTATCGGCACAGAGCAAATATTTCCCGTCTTATGAATGGCACAGAGAACAAGCTGGGCGGGAAGAAATGAGGTGATGGATTTGGCAAAAATCAGTGTAATGGGAACCGGAAGCTGGGGAACAGCACTTGCAATACTGCTCCACAATAATGGTCATCAGGTTATGCTGTGGTCTGCACATCCGGATAAAGCAGTAAGCCTTGGCAAGACAAGAGAGGATGCTGCCAAGCTCCCCGGCGTAAGGATTCCTGAGGAGATCCTGATTACAGGAGATGATAAGGAAGCACTGGAATTTGCGGAGGTGGCGGTTTTTGCATCACCATCTGCCTATATCCGTAAGGTGAGCAGGCGTCTGGCACCCTATGTGCGGCAGGATCAGATTATTGTAAATGTAGCCAAGGGTGTGGAAGAAAAGACCCTTCTGCCTGTGTGCGATATCATCAAGGAAGAAATTCCTCAGGCAGAGGTATGTGTGCTTTCAGGACCAAGCCATGCGGAGGAGGTAAGCCGCGGACTTCCGACTACCTGTGTAGTCAGTGCCCGTAAGAAAGAAACTGCGGAATATCTCCAGGGACTTTTTATGAGCCCGGTTTTTCGCGTGTATACAACGCCGGACATGCTGGGGGTTGAGCTTGGCGGTGCGCTTAAGAATGTAATTGCGCTGGCAGCAGGTACAGCAGACGGTCTGGGCTATGGCGATAATACCAAGGCAGCTCTGATCACCAGAGGAATTGCGGAGATGGCAAGACTGGGTATGAAGATGGGAGCTAAGCTTGAGACCTTTGCAGGGCTTTCCGGAATCGGGGATCTGATCGTGACCTGTGCCAGTGTACACAGCCGAAACCGACGGGCAGGCTACCTGATGGGAAAAGGCTACACCATGGAACAGGCAATGGATGAGGTGCAGATGGTGGTGGAGGGTGTGTACTCTGCCAAGGCTGCCAAGGCACTTGCTGAGAAATATGAGGTGGAAATGCCTATCGTTATGGAAGTAAATAAGCTTCTTTTTGAAAATAAGCCTGCCTCTGAGGCTGTGAAGGATCTGATGGAGAGGGAAAAACAGGGGGAGATCTCCTGGGAATGATCTTTTGCCAGATATAATAATAAGCCGGAAATTTTCCAACTGATGCAGTGGGAAATTTCCGGCTTTCTTAATAAATGCGCTTTTAAAAATCAGAAAATAACATCCTTCAGGTCATCGGGTACATGGGAGGTGTGAAGATCCTCATTTAAGGTATCCATGATCGCAATATCTTCATCCTCAATGTTGAAATCAAAAATGTCAGCATTGGAAGCAATACGCTCCGGGTTCACAGATTTGGGGATTACGGAAATTCCCTTCTGGATTGCCCAGCGCAGGCCTACCTGTGCAGGCGTGTGTGCATATTTGGTGCCAAGGACGCACATTACATCATTGTCAAGGTAAGCACCTCTTGCCAGTGGGGCATAGGCCTGTACCTGAATCCCTTCAGACTGACAGTATTCGATCAGCTCTTTGGGATAGCACAGCGGATGGCATTCAATCTGGTTCACAGCAGGGACAATGCCGGAAACCTTCTTCAGTTCTTCCAGATGATGGATCTGGAAATTGCTGACACCGATAGAAAGTACGCGCCCGGTCTCCAGAAGCTTGGCCATTTCCAGCCAGGTGCTTGTGTAGCAGCCGGGGACGGGCCAGTGGATCAGATAAAGATCCAGATAGTCCAGCTTCAGCCTCTCCAGGCTTCGGTAAAATGCCCCGTCCACATCTCCCAGACGCTGTGCATTGTTCCAGATCTTGCTTGTGATAAAAAGCTCCTTGCGGGAAACACTGCATTTGGCAATGGCCTTGCCTACGCTTTCTTCATTTTTGTAAGCGGATGCAGTGTCAATAAGACGATATCCTGCATCAATGGCTGCGCTGATGGCAGTCTCCGCTTCATTATCTGCTGTCTTATATACTCCAAGCCCCAGAAGAGGCATTTCTCTGTCGTTATTCAGGAATACGGTTTCTCTCAAAGCTAATTCCTCCTTGCTGAAAATAAACTTTAACTATTATACCACATAATTTGGAAAGAATCACCTGTTTTTTATCACAATTTAACATAAAACAAATGTTTTTTGCGGTGAAAGGGCAAAAGAAAAGAGATTGTTAATCTCTAGACGATTTCTTGCAAAAATTAGCAAAATTGCACAGAAATTAAAACATATATTTCTGTGGTAAAGTGTTAAAATTTGGTAAAAATTTATAATTATTTCCTTGCGAAATAAGGAGAAAGGATGTATAATAAAAACAAAAATTGATAAATTTATGTCATAAGTCTGCGTTTTCTGGTAGAAGAAAGGAATTGCGTTATGCATAAAAGAAGAGATAAGCGGAATCTCGTCACTACAGGAGGAACTGAATATCCTTTTTTATGCTTACTCACGTTGACGGCGTGAGCTTTTTTCGTG
>CAKRKL010000107.1 GCA_934358405.1 uncultured Blautia sp. | reverse complement strand
AGAGAGGAGTTTATATATGCCAACAGATCAGGAATTAATCCGAATTGTTCCAAGTGACAGGCAGCTTGTCTATCAGGAAACGGAATTCTATGCATTTTTTCATTTCGGAATGAATACATATACAGACAGAGAATGGGGCGATGGAACCGAAGATTCCAAGCTTTTTAACCCAGAAGAGCTGGATGCCGACCAGTGGGTATCTGCAGCCAAAAGCGCAGGCATGAAGGGCGTGATCCTCACCTGCAAGCATCATGACGGTTTCTGCCTATGGCCCACCGGATATACCAGGCACAGCGTTGCCTCAAGCCCATGGAAAAAGGGAACCGGTGATGTAGTCAAAGAGGTTTCGGATTCCTGCCGCCGTCACGGCATGAAATTCGGAATCTATCTTTCCCCCTGGGACCGGAACCAGCCCTGCTATGGAACGGGAAAGGAATATGACGATTACTATCTGGCTCAGCTTACCGAGCTGCTCACCGGATACGGAGAAATATTCAGTGTCTGGCTGGATGGTGCCTGCGGCGAGGGACCAAATGGCAAAAAACAGGTCTATGACTGGGAACGCTATTATGCCTGCGTGCGCAAATATCAGCCAGACGCCTGCATCTGCGTGTGTGGCCCGGATATCCGCTGGTGCGGCAATGAAGCCGGAGATGTGCGTAAATCCGAGTGGAGTGTAGTTCCTGCCCGCACTGCACTGGCAGAGAGCATACAGGAAAAAAGCCAGCAGGCAGATGATGAGGAATTCCGTCAGCGAAAAATTACAAGTGACATGGAGGATCTTGGAAGCAGAGCCGCTCTTCAGGGAGAAAAGGATCTGATCTGGTATCCTGCCGAAGTCAATACCTCCATAAGACCGGGCTGGTTTTATCACACAAAAGAAGATGATCAGGTAAAAAGCCTTGAAGAGCTGATTTCTATTTACTGCGGATCTGTAGGCGGAAACGCTACCTTTCTTCTAAATATTCCGCCTATGCCAAACGGGCTGCTCCATCCAAATGATGTTGCCAGGCTGGCAGAATTGGGACAGTGGAAGAGAAGTGCATTTTCCGGCAATCTTGCAGAATCCGCAGAGATAACTGCGTCCTCCGAAGATGCCGCTCATCCGGTTCAGAATGTTCTCACAGACACCAGAACCACCTGGTACCAGCCAGAGACAGATGCCAAAACCGGAGTTTCCCCAGCGGAACTTATTTTCAATCTGCATACCCAAAAGACGCTGGGCTATCTGGTATTAAAAGAGGCAATCCAGCACAGCCAGAGAGTGGAAGCCTTTTGTGTCTACGCACAAAAAGAAGAGAAGTGGGTTCCGGTTTATGAAGGAACCGTTATAGGATATCAGAAAATCGTGAAGCTTTCCGAAGTTTTCACCAGGAAGCTTAAAATTGTATTTTCTGATTGTCGTGTTGCGCCTTTGATTTCCTTTGTGGGAATTTATCCCAAAAGATAATTTCATAAAATACCATTATTTTCCAGATAATTTTCTTTTAAACATATTATTATTCGCAATTCTTTGAGCGCAGTTTCTTTACAGAGACTGCGTTTTACGTTATACTTAAGATATCCAAAGAAGGAGAGTAAAACTTATGAAAAAGAAAATATTAACAAAAGACAACCTGATTTTTTTCCTGATTCTCAACCTGGGACTGATCTTCACCGCAGTAGGAATTTCCGTTTTTAAAACGCCCAACCATTTCGCGTTTGGTGGAACCTCCGGTCTGTCCATCGTACTGTCCACCCTTTTTCCACAATGGAATGTAGGTATATTCATGTGGATCGTCAATGCAGTGCTGGTTGTACTGGGATTTTTCTTCCTGGGAATCCATTCCATGGGCTGGACCATCTATTCCTCCTTTGCCCTGTCCTTTTTTGTCAGTGCCTGTGAATTTATTTATCCATTACAGGCACCACTGACACATGATGTATTTTTGGAGCTGTGCTTTGCCGTTATTCTCCCCGCAGTTGGTGCTGCTATGGTATTTAACGTCGGTGCCTCTACAGGCGGTACCGATATTGTGGCTATGATCCTGCACAAATACACAAGCCTTGAGATCGGACGCGCCCTTTTGATCAGTGACCTTGGAATCGTGCTTGTGGCAGCCTATCTTTACGGCGCACAGACCGGACTTTACTGTATTCTTGGAATGATCCTGAAATGTACGGTAGTAGACAGTGCCATTGAGAGCCTGAACCTTCGAAAGGTCTGTACCGTGATCTGTAAGTATCCGGACGAAGTAGAGGCTTTCATTATTAACGACCTTCACCGTTCTGCTACGGAGCAGAAGGCCTTTGGCATTTACACAAAGACGGAGCAGAAGGTACTGATGACCGTTCTCACCAGAAGTGAGACCAACCGCCTTCGTATTTACCTGCGCCATCTGGACCCCCATGCATTTATCACCATTGTAAACAGCAGTGAAATTATCGGAAAAGGGTTCCGCAGTATTTAAATACCAGAAGTCAGAATAGTGTAATTATCTGTCATAATAAGGATGGTATTTTTCTCTCTGAAGCATTATAATGATAGGACACAAATTTATAATGACTTGAAGGGGGAACTATGAAAAGTACGGTTTCAACGGGGAAAGACAATTTTTACCCGCAGATTTTCCGGCTGGCGATTCCGATCATTATCCAGAATCTGCTCAGCGCGGCAGTAAACTCAGCTGACGTGATCATGCTGAATTACGTAGGTCAGTCTGCTATCTCGGCAGTATCTCTGGCCGCCAATTATTCCAATATTTTGTTTATGGTTTATTACGGACTGGGAACAGGAGCATCCCTTTTGTGTTCCCAGTATTCCGGTAAAAAGAATTTCCAGGCCATCCATGCAGTCGAAGGAATTGCCCTTCGTTTTTCCGTGGCAATATCCATTCTGGTGGCATTGGTGGCCTTTATTATGCCCCAACGGATGATGACCCTTTTTACATCTGACAGGGAACTGATTGCCATCGGCTCATCCTATCTGCGTATCATGGGAATCACATACATCTGCTGGGGAATTTCGGAAATTTACCTGGCGGTTCTTCGAAGCATCGGGCGCGTTACTGTCAGCATGGCCTTGAATATGCTGGCATTTATCCTGAATGTTTTGCTCAATGCCACTTTTATTTTCGGCCTGTTCGGGGCGCCGCGTCTTGGAGCTACCGGTGTTGCCATTGCAACTGCGCTTTCCAGACTGATCCAGCTGATTGCCTGCCTGATTGTTTCTTTCTTAAGCAAGGATGTGAAATTAAATCTTGCTTACATGTTCCTTAGAAGCAAGGTACTGCTGAATGATTTTATCCGGCTGTCACTTCCGGCACTTGGAAATGACCTGTCCTGGAGCGTCGCCTTTTCCATGTACTCCGTGATCTTAGGACACCTTGGCACAGACGCAGTTGCCGCCAATTCCCTGGTAGTAGTGGTGCGAAATATCGGCTCTGTATTCTGTTTTGCCATTGCAAGCGCAGGAACCATTTTGCTGGGACAGATCATGGGACAGGGGAACCTGGAAAAATCCAAACGATATGCTTCCAGAATGCTTCGCCTGACGGTAATCACAGGGGCTGTCGGCGGTCTGATCGTTCTTGCAATCACGCCCTTTGTCCTGAGATTTGCATCTCTGAACGAGACTGCCATGCATTATCTGAAATATATGCTTCTTATCAACACCTACTACATTATGGGTTCTGCAGTTAACACTGCGCTGATTGCCGGTGTGTTCCGAGCCGGAGGGGATACCAAGTTCGGTCTGGTCTGTGACACTATAGATATGTGGGTATACGCCGTACCCCTTGGCTTTTTCGCCGCATTTGTTCTGAAGCTTCCTGTGCTGTGGGTATATTTCCTTTTGTGCACCGACGAATTTGTGAAATGGCCCTGGGTATTTCGCCATTACCGAAAAGGCACCTGGGCAAAAAATATAACACGCGACAATCTATTTGAATAAAACAAGAAAAGGCAGCCGGAATTATATACTCCGGCTGCCTTGCTTCTTAGATTTCCACAAGAATTCCCTTCTCCTTATCATAGCGACAGTACTTTCCGGTGCCGGAAATAAAGGGCTGATAGGTATCTGTGCGGGTATCCTTCACATACACGATTCCGGTGGCAATCATCTCCACCAGAGAAAAGCGCTTGCTTAAACTGGAAATCCACGCATAAGTCTTATTGCTGTCAGAATCTGCAGCTACCAGACTGTAGCCCTCATCGCATGGCTTCAGGGTGAAATAAATCTTCTCCGGCTTGGTGCTCTCCTTAAATACCTGGCTGGCAATGTAAGAAGAGAAATGCTTCTCCACAAATTCCCGGAAAGAGTGGAGAGTATAAACTTCCCCGCTTACTTCATCCGTAATCCTGTCTCCGCGCTGCAGTCTTGCCTTGATCAGGGACAATGTTTCAATAGTCCAGTTGATAAAGGAAATGCTGCTGTAGGTCATGCTCTCAAGAAGCTGGTCGATCAGCTTTTTCGTCAGTACATTTGACTTGGTTGCCTCGTTAAAAAGTTCTTCATTCATAATCCGCGCCCTCCATAGTATAAAATGGTAATTGATAATTTCATTATAAGAGCCTAAGCTCAAAAAAGCAATAAGTTGCCCCCTTCTTTCTATATATCAATTGCCTTTCATCCAAAATCGTGGTATCATCATTAAAGTATTGAAAACAAACGGAATAGGAAAGGAACAATTTATGGAAAAGAAACAGCATCATGAGAGAAGTACATTTTCTGGAAAACTGGGCTTTGTACTTTCTGCTGCCGGAGCTTCTGTAGGTCTGGGTAATATCTGGAGATTCCCATACCTTGCAGCCAAATATGGCGGCGGCATTTTTTTACTTATCTATATTATCCTGGCACTGACCTTCGGATACTCTATGATCATCGCAGAAACAGCCCTTGGACGAATGACCCGCAAAAGCCCGGTAGGTGCTTTTGGTAAATTCGGCAGATCCAAATGGGAAGCCTTTGGCGGATGGATCAACGCCATTATTCCGATTCTGATCGTGCCTTATTATTCGGTTATCGGCGGATGGGTAATCAAGTATCTTTTGGAATATGTGAAGGGCAACAGCCAGAAGCTGGCAGAAGACGGCTATTTTTCAGCTTTTATCTCAGACGGAGTCTCCACAGAAATCTGCTTCCTTGTGTTTGCCCTGTTAACGGTTGCCATCATTTATGCGGGAGTCCGAAACGGCGTGGAACGTGTTTCCAAGTTTATGATGCCAATACTGGTATTTCTGTCTGTGCTGATTACCGTTTATTCTGTTACAAGACCGGGAGCTTTGGCAGGTGTGAAATACTTCCTTGTACCAAACCTTGAGAACTTCTCCTGGATGACAGTGGTAGCAGCAATGGGACAGATGTTTTATTCCCTGTCTATTGCAATGGGTATTCTTATTACCTTCGGTTCTTATATGAAGAAGGACGTATCCATTGAAGGCTCTACCATCAATGTGGAAATTTTTGACACTGCTATTGCCATTATGGCAGGTCTGATGATCATTCCTGCAGTCTTTGCATTTTCCGGCGGTGACCCGGACACTCTGCAGGCAGGTCCTGCACTGATGTTCATTACCATCCCTAAGGTTTTTGCAAGCATGGGCTTTGGTACTCCCATTGGTATTTTGTTCTTTCTTCTGGTGCTTTGTGCAGCTCTCACCAGCTCCATTGCCCTTACAGAAAGTGCTGTATCTACCTTCCAGGATGAGCTTAGATGGCCAAGAAAAGGGGCAACTGTAATCGTAGGTGTGATCATGGTCCTTCTTGGCAGTCTTTCCTCCCTTGGATACGGACCGCTGGCATTTGTAAAGATCATCGGCATGCAGTTCCTGGATTTCTTTGATTTCCTCACCAACTCTGTCATGATGCCGATTGCCGCATTTGCAATCTGCATTCTGATTTCCAGAGTGATTGGCATCAGCAAAATTGAAGAGGAGGTAGAAGCCGAAGGCGGTTCTTTCCGCAGGAAAAAAGTCTTTTGCTTTATGATCCGATACCTTTGCCCGATTTTTGCAATCATCATTCTGCTCAGCTCAGTGGCAAATGCATTCGGCTGGATTTCCATGTAAATCATCACAGACACAGAGGAGAAAATTATGTTCAGAGAAATTGGTGAAGAAAGAGCATTTAACGGGATTCTCAAACAGATCGTCGAAAATATCCAGAAGGGACGCTTAAAAGCCGGAACACCGCTTCCGTCTGTAAGTGCCATGGCTGAAGCCATGGGGGTATCCACTAAGTCTGTGCAGGAAGTGCTTCGCGCATTGGAGCTTCTTGGAATTGTAGAGTCTGTTCCCGGCGGAGGCCATTATATCACCTCTGAGCTTGACAACTGGCTTATTGGTCCATTATCCATTCTTTTTCAGCTAAACAACAGCTATCTTATTCAAAACCAGCAGCTTCGCGCCGCATTAGAAAGAGAGTGTGCCATTCTTGCAGCCCAAAAATGCACGCCCCTTGATGCCGCCGAGCTTCTAAGGATTCTTTCCGATCTGGAAAATGCTGAGGACGAGAGTGCACGGGGAAAGCTTGACAAAGAGCTTCATCAGAAAATTGCAAAGATTGCAGACAATCCTATGCTTTACTGTGTTCTTTTCGCTGCTGACCAGCTGATTGAGAACAGCATTTCCGGGACCAGGGACTATATCATGCAGAAAAATCAATCTGTCAGGGATATTGATGACCAGCACCAAAGGCTGGTACACGCTATTATAAACGGCGATTCCCTTGAGGCAGAGCGCTGCATGTCCCAGCATATGGAAACCATCGAAAAATATATAATCGAAATGCAAAAAGAGCGGTAATGCCGCTCTTTTTTTGTGCGTGTGTCCAGCAAAGCTGGACTACACTTGCCGGTGCAAGTCCGGTCACGGTAATCGCCAGTGAGCCGTGTAGCT
>CAKRKL010000106.1 GCA_934358405.1 uncultured Blautia sp. | reverse complement strand
TCAGCTGCATCCGGATAAATGGATTTCACAAGAGTGATGGCAATCTGTGCCGATTCTTTCATTACATCTCCAAGCTGTCCGGTAATGATCACTTTTCCGCTTCCTTTTGTGAAGGATGTTTCAATAAACAGAATTTCCCCGCCTGCATTGGTCCACGCAAGACCAGTCACTACGCCAGGTACAGGATTCCTTAGAATTTTTTCATGATGGATTCCGTTATTGCCAAGGAATTCCGGAATACGTTTCTGGCTTACTGTAATGCTCTTCTGTTCTCCTTTAACCAGCTTCACAGCCGCATAGCGGCAAAGCACATCCATTTGCTTCTTCAATCCACGAACTCCGGCTTCAGCTGTGTATTCTTCAATAATCCGTCGAATAGCATCATCACTTACCTTCAGATTTTGAGCCTTAATGCCCATGCTCTTCATCGCCTTTGGTAAAAGATGACGTTTGGCAATCTGAAATTTTTCTACTGCAGTGTAGCCTGGAAATTGAATTACTTCCATTCGGTTTAAAAGCGGCTCCGGAATAGCGTCTATAGAATTAGCGGTACAAACAAACAGCACATTCGACAAATCATAGGGTACATTCATATAATGATCTGTAAAATTATCATTTTGTTCCGGATCCAGCACTTCCAAAAGGGCACTTGCCGGATCACCGCCATAGTCCCTGGCAAGCTTATCTACCTCATCCAAGACCATAACCGGATTAGATGCTTTGCTTCGCTTCATTCCTTCCATAATACGTCCCGGCATAGCACCTATGTAAGTTCTTCTATGTCCCCTGATTTCAGCCTCATCCCTGATTCCTCCAAGACTGATGCGCACATATTTCCTGTGAAGGGCACGGGCAATACTCTGTCCTATACTGGTTTTTCCGGTACCAGGTGCACCTACAAACAAAAGGATAGAGCCGGATTGCTTCTTATTCAAAGCCATAACTGCCAGCTGTTGGATAATTCGCTCCTTTACTTTTTTTAAACCGTAGTGGTCTTCATCAAGAATTTTTTCTGCTTCGTTCAGGTCAATCTGCACCGGTTCTTCCGTTTTCCAGGAAAGGCTTGTAACAAAATCAAGATAATCGTACAACATACCATATTCGTGGCTGTCCTTGCCTTCCTGTTTCATTCGATTAAGTACCTTTTCAGCTTCCCGGCGTGCTTCCTGGTTCATGCCGCTCTCCTGAATCTTCTTCTCGAAGCGGCGCACATCAGAGATATTCTCCGGATGTAATTCATCCAGCTGCTGCTGCAGAAATTCTATCTGTTTCTTCAGTGCTGACTCACGATAAACCTTTTCATTAGAATTCTTCTGGGCAGTCTCGGCCTCCTCACTGACTCTGAAAATCTCCATCAGCTCATAAATTGCCTGTTCCATCAGTTCCATCCGTTCTTTACGGGAATCCACCTCAAGCATATGGTATTTCTCTTTCCCTGAAAGACTCATATAACCTGCCAGTGCGCATACTGCTTCCGAATAGCTCTTCCAATGGTAGATCATACTGCGTACCCACACTCCCCACTGAAAGCCTTTTGCAAAATCCATCAGTTCCTTCTTGATAGCATCAAATTTCTCTTTCTCCTTTTCCGGAGAGATATCCTGTATATCCTGAAGCTTCACTGCTTCCGCCTGTACAGCGCCATCCACATATTCTATAGAAGAGACCTGCACCCTGCATTTTGTTGTAACCTTAATACTCTCTTCCTCATCTATATCCTCAATCGTTCCAAGCACTCCCACCGGAAAAATATTTTCCATGGAAATCTCTTCAGAAGCTACCTCTTCTTTCTGCCAAACAAAGAGAATTTCTTCCCCAATGTTCTCCTTTGTAATCAATTCCTTCGGAAACATATCTTTTTTGAAAAAAAATGTAACTCCCGGCAACAGAAGAAGTTCATAAATTGGTATTGTAATCATACATGTTTCCTCCCTTGTTTTATCAGCACTCTTTTATGTCGAGTGCCAAATTTAATCTATAGAAAATGGCGAACTCATATGAATTCGCCATTCATTCTATGATAGGTCAATTATAACACCTGTCTGAAAATTTGCAACAATGATTTTTCAGCAAAGCAAAATCATAACATATTTTTAATTTTGTCTGAAAAACTGTTCACCCTTCACAGGGGCATAAGACACCAGCTTGTCTCCGTCCAGATCTTCATTATGCATATCCACTGCACTGATCTGATGATTGTCATAAGTATTGTAATAATAAATACCCTTATCTGTATTGCAGCAGGAGGTATATAAGGTAATCTCGTACTTATCTTTATCCAGCCTACAGCACCCTCTTTGCTGGTCTACACTTCCAAGAATATGGAAAAACTGACTGACGCTCTCTTCCTCTGTATCACCGGAAAGAGAATTCATTTTCACAAAAGCTACTCGTACAAAACGGGACTGGGAAGACAGATCTCCAGGAAGTCCCATGCCGCCCATGCCACGACTGTAGGCATTTAAGGTTAATTCACCAGAAAATGTGTTGGAACGATTTTCCACAGAAAGATGCATATAATTGTTTAAATTAAACATCTGATAATCAAATGGTGGATTATTCGTAAGGACTCCTACGGGATTATCATAAACCTTCATTCCGGATTCCATACACTCGAAAGTTATACACTCTTCCCTGTCTGCAATAATCCAGTGAAGCTGTGCCAGAGGAAGCTTCTCCATAAAAGGAATATCTGTAAGGTTCAAATGTTCAAGAAGAGCTTTTGCCTCCTTCACAGTAGCACATTTTCCCAGTATCCAGGGAATGAGTTCAAACTGTGTAATATTATCCTTACCCGCTTCCGGTTTATTATAATGAGCATTTCCCACGAAATTAAGACCTGCCATTCCAAGCCCCTTCTCATTCACTGCATCGTAATATAGTGGATAATCCTGCATTACACATGCCATCCCAATCATTGCATAATGACTCTTCAGCTGACTTTTATTTCGCAGATTAAACACATAATTTCTTGGCGTGATTACTACCTGATCTCCATAGGAAATTTCATAATCCAATGTTCTTCCGAAATAAAAATCTTTTGTTCTGTAGGTTGCTGCTGTACACATACTGCCTGCCTCCTTTTTAGTATAACGCTTCCTGCTTCATTTTTTCTCTGAATTTCTCCGGTACTTCAATTAATTCAAACCTGTAAAACATAGCATAAATATAAGAAATTCCGCGAATGTCTCCAAGTGCCTTGGGACGCAGAATCATTTTCCTGTCATAATGATATTCCTGTACCAAAGCTCCTTCTGCCTTCTCCATTGCCTTAGCTTCTGCCTCATACAGAGAACGAAAAGCCAGCTTTACAGAACTCCATGCCAGACTTTTACTGTCTTCCCTTCGGTCTACCCACAGTTCCTTCGTAAATCTGCCGTTTCTTCCTACCTTCAGCTTATATTGAAAGAGCAGCCCGGAAGCAGTCCACATCCTGGTATTCTGAAATTCCACAATACATCTCCACAGATTCTCTTCTGTACAGCATTCATGCAGTTTGCGAACAGCCTCCTGCTGTTTTATATTTTGTTCATTTTTTTCTTCTGTATTCATTTGCTGCCGCACCGCCTTTGCTATAGCTTCGCAGATTGCCTGGTAAAGTAGTCGTTATAGGCATCTACAATTTCTTTTCGCCCTCTTACTCTGATCGGTACACTTGCCTTGTTGCGCAAGATAAAATCCTCCTGCACATCTACAATATGTTCCATATTTACAAGATAGCTCTGATGACAACGCAAAAAACGCTGGTCATCAATCTTTTTCTCCAGCTCTCCCAACTTATCTACAGTTACAATCTCAGAACCATCCAGCATATGTATCGTCACTGTATGGCGGTAACTTTCCAGATATAATATGTCATCTATAAATGGATATCGAAACTGACGTCTGCATTTCACTGCAATCCGTCTGCGAAGATCGGTTCTCAAAAGGCGCTGCAAAAGAGCATGTGTCTGTTGCTCATCTGCAGGCTTTAACAGATAACCAGATGCCTCCACCTCATAACTCTCCAGAGCAAAATCCGGTGAAGCAGTCAGAAATATGATAGGGGCTTCTACTCCCAGCTTGCGCAATCTTCTGGCAGTATCAATTCCGTTCAGTTCCCCCATATAAATGTCCAGAAAAATCAAATCCGGCCAAATATAACCATCTTCGATTTCTGCAAGAAGGTTCTCTCCGGAAGCGAACTCCCGGATTTTTACCTCCCCGCTGGTTGTTCGAAAGTACGCCATCAGCTGACGTCTCAGCACAAAGCGTTCAACCTCTACGTCATCACATATGGCTATTTCTTTTACCAAAGCTCTCCCAAAGCCTCCTCGTACTTTACTTTTTTATTATAACAAAGATTTCCTGCATTTTAGAAAATCTGCATAATTCTCACTTTTTCAGGCATAATCCTCAGATTTGAATGTCAGCAGAATATTTCTGCTGCTTTTTGCCGTTTCAAAATAATGTTTAAAACTCTTTTCAAACACAATCTGGTATTCCCAAATATAGCACTAAAAATTGTATGCGTCAAGTAAAGATTAGCAGACCAATTTGCATTCTTCTAAAAAGCTCTCCTCTTTTTTCGTTCACGGCGCATGTCCTTTGCAAGCGTGCATATTTCTGATATAAAATGCAATCTGATAGGGCAGTCTTTCTTCCGGTGTTTTCAGTTCGTTTCCCAAAATTTTTCTGATATTTCCAATGCGATATAATATTGTATTACGATGTGTATACATCTCTGCTGCCACCGCCTGGATACTTCCGTTATATTTCAGATATAATCGAAGCGTTTCCACATAGTCCGCATTATATTTCCGGTCATATTTTTCCAGTTCTTCCAGACATTCTGTTTCCATTTCCCTTAGTATTCCTTTGTCTTCTACCATATAAAGCAAACGAAACAAACCACAGTCATCAAATTTTACCACCTGTTTTTTTTGCGTCATTGCTATATGTGTTGCCGCTTTTGCCCTCTGATAGCTTACGGAAAGCTGGGAAATATCCATGCATTTGCTTCCGATTCCCACACATAGCTGCAAACCCGGCATACGTCTTTTTCCTCTTTTTATTGCCCCTTCTATAAGATGACACAGGAACTCTTCTGAAACCGCATTGGCTACCAGTACAAAATCAGAATTATAATAAAAGAAGCTGCCATTATGCGTAATATCTTCCAAATATACCTGTATCCGATAAGACAGCTTTCTTCGCTCCACTGTATCCATGGAGTCCAGGCCTTCACAGGTCAGCAAAAGCACCTGAAAACTACCATCCACATCAAAATACTGCAGCAGGTCTTTTCTGTACGCGTCCTGATTGTCCGGGGTCTCAATAGCTGCAATGAGAGCGGATGCAATCTGCTCATCTGTAGTATCCTGCAAAAATACATGAATACTGAAATCTTTTATCATATCTGATAAGTGAACTTCCCATGGCACGGTCAGCAAAGGAAGGTCATTTTCGTCACAGTATGCTTTCAGTTCTTCCGGAACATCGTAGATATACTGCCCTACATTAATGATCAGGCCAGATGCATGATACCTGTTGAGCTGCTGTGCCAGATGCATCCAGTCTTCTTTTTCCGGAAATCCAAGTCCGGTAGTCACTGCAAGCTCCTTTCCCCAAAAATTCTGTATAATAGTTGTGTCCTCCAGAAGATGCACCCAGCTAATTGAATTAGACCATCCATTTCGCCCAGCCAGAAACTTCATTTCATATCTCGTTTCTGCCGTCAGCATCATATCCTGTATTGTGAAACTCATATGCCCTCCTTTTTTCTCAAACTTGAATTTTCAAATTCTCTCCTTTAATTGTATCATATATTTGTGCTGAGAACACATATTTTGTCCTTGATTTTTAGAATATGCCCCCATAGTTTTTCTTTAATTTTGTGCTAAAATATAAGTAACTTAAAAAACTAATTAAAGGAGGCGTGATTATGAAATTCGCAGAATATACAAGTTCCCTGGATGCACTTCCTGTTCCGGAATGGATGAAAGCAGAACGCTATATGTATTGTGAAAATTTTATAAATGATTATACGAAGGCTGAGCATTTTGGTCTTCTCGCATTTGTCAAACGTCTGTTTCACAAATGATATACGCGCCTTTTCGTGAAAAAGGACATCCTTTCTTCAGGATGTCCTTTCTTTTACTTTTTTCGATAAATTCGAAGCATCAGAGGTGTTTCTACAAGCAGCATGGCGATCCATCCCGCCAAATAGGAATAGGGCAATGCCTCAATACCAAAATTCCATAATAAAATCATTGGTGCCGCCGCAATGACCCGAACTGCCATATTGGTAAAACTACTCATTAATGTCACCTTCAGATCTCCAATTCCGCGGAAAAAGCCCTGAATCGCATTGGTGATTGCAGGAAGAATATACATTACTGCAATCAGATGAAGATAAACAACACCATGTCCTATGACTTCCTCATCTTTTACAAATAACGCCATTAAGGGTCTGGCAAATCCCAGGCAGATCATCATCACTGCTGCTCCGTAAATAATTTCCAGCAGCATCCCGCATCGGAAGCCTTCCTTCATACGGTCATTTTTCCCGGCACCCTTATTCTGAGCCATTAGTGCTGTCATAGCATGAGCAATATTCTGTTCCGGTGTGATTGCAAAATCATCAATACGGTTGACAACCGCAAAAGCTGCTGCTACTGATACGCCCATTGTATTAACCAATGCCTGTATGGCAATTTTTCCCATTTGCACGGTTGCCTGCTGCATGGCAGATGCCCAGCCGTAAGCAATGGTTTTCCTCAAAAGACCGGAATCAAATACCAGCCACTTCTTACCCAATCGAAGAATCGGTACTTTTTTCTGTATATAGATAATACAAAACAGGCAGCACAGTGCCTCACTAAGTACTGTGGAAATCGCACATCCGTTGCTT
>CAKRKL010000105.1 GCA_934358405.1 uncultured Blautia sp. | reverse complement strand
ATTTTTTTGTATTATTTTTTTGAAAAAAGAGGGGATTGATAATGGAAAAAGATATGACCAAAGGCAGACCGCTGCCTGTGATCCTGAAATTTGTGCTTCCTCTTATTATAGGAAACATTTTTCAGCAGCTTTATAATATGGCGGACACTATCATAGTGGGACGCTTTGTCGGTTCAGATGCCCTTGCGGCAGTTGGCTCCACGGGAACCATCATGTTCCTTATAGGCGGCTTTTCTCAGGGAATTACAGCCGGCTTTTCGGTATTAACTGCCCAAAGGTTTGGTGCCCGTGACGAAGAGGGTGTGAAGATCAGTGTGGCAAATGGTATTTTGCTTTCCCTTATTTTTACAGCGGTTATCAGTACCTTTAGTATGCTTGGCATGCACTCTTTGCTGAAGCTGATGAATACGCCGGAAAATATTTTCCAGGATGCTTACACCTACATTATGATCATCAGTGCCGGAATCATTGCAACCATTTTTTACAATCTGTTTTCCTCCTACCTGCGTGCGGTAGGAAACAGCAAGATTCCGCTTATTTTCCTGGTATTTTCCGCAGTGCTTAATGTAATTCTTGACCTTGTATTTATCATTAACTTTAAAATGGGTGTTGCAGGTGCCGCCTGCGCTACCATCCTTTCCCAGGGTGTATCTGCGATTCTGTGTCTGGTCTACATCTACACCAAAATGCCTACACTCGCCCCGGCAAGACAGCACTGGAGGCTGCATGGTAAGGAGAGCCGCCATCAGCTGTCTATGGGAATTCCGATGGCACTGCAGTTTGCCATTACTGCCTCCGGTACCATGATCATGCAGTCTGCGATCAATCTGTTCGGTTCCACAGCAGTTGCTTCCTTTACCGCTGCCAGCAAGGTACAGAATCTGGTAACCCAGGGAATGATGGCAATGGGACAGACTATGGCTGCCTACAGCGGCCAGAATTTCGGTAAGGGGGATATCGGACGTATCCGCCAGGGTGTGAAGGCTGCTCTTTCTTCCTGTGTTGTATATTCCATTGGAGCAGCTGTTCTCGTATGTGTTCTTCTAAAGCCTGCCCTTGGACTTTTCTTTACAGGTGATGTGGATATGAACACCGTGCTTCCATGGGCCAAAACATATATTTACTTAAGTGTTATTTTCTATATTCCGCTTAGCACCATTTTCGTATTCCGCAATACCATGCAGGGTTGCGGCTATGGTTTCCTTCCTATGATGGGCGGCGTAGCGGAGCTGATTGCCAGGATGGTAGTCGCACTGATCTCCATGGCACTTACAAGCTACCCCCTGGCATGCTTCTGCGACCCGGCAGCATGGGTTGCCGCAGCTGTGTTTACAGGCGTTTCCTACATATTTGTTATGAAGGATATCCGCAAAAAATTTGAAACGGCATAAAAATGACAGGAGTGTCAAAAGGTCTTTTGCCACTTATTCTATCCGTTTACCAGCGAAAAAATATATTCCAATGGAAGCAGATGGATTTCTTCATAAATGCTCTGTCTGTTTTCTTCGCCAGTCTTTCCACCTTCCCCCAAAGAGGGAACCTTGATGCGAAAGGCTGGCTGTTTTATTGTCTGAATATAATATTGCTCCGGTGTTCCCATCCCTTTAAACTTTTTACCAGGTCCCGATGCGTCCGGTTCCTTTTCCAGGTGATAGGATGAGGTTTTTTGCATATGCCTGGCAAGGCGGTAGGATTTCGACAGACCGCCAAGACTCATTTCACCGTGATAATATACAATTTCCCTTCCTGTCTGTCCGAAGGTGATAAGGCCTCTCCCTCCATATTCCTGTACGATCCGGATCAGTGCCTTTGTCTCATTCTCACTTCCCGGCTCCTCCCCCATGCGGGAGCGGATATAATGAACCGTTGGAAAATTATGGCAGATATCCACACCCCTTGCATTGTATCCGAAATCCTTTGCGGGAATACTCTGCATTCTTAGCATCTGCCGGTAAATAGGATTTCGAATGGAAGCAAAACCATTCTGATTTATTTCATAACCATCCGGATTTAAAACAGGAATAAAACAAATCCGAATGTTGTCCAGCAGCTTTCTTACCGGATAGAAGTCTTCAAGCTGCCAGTTACATTCATAGTTGCGGCAGTATTCTTCTGCCATCTTCGTCAAAAGCTGTGGAAGCAGTCTCTGCGTTCCGTCAATTCCAGCTACACAGAAAATCATCTGTGAGCCGCTTCCCACCTCCAGCATAGGGATCAGCCTGTCATCATGACTGTTTCCCACTGCCCGAAACTGGCAAAAGCTGCCATAACGCCCTGCAAGCTCCCACAATGTGTAGTAAAGCTTTTCATATGTACAGATATTTGTCTGTTCTTTTTTTATTTCTGATAACATAATTTCCCTCCTGCAGCGGGGAAAAATCTCAGGCAGTATTGCATCTTACGTACCAGCCTGTCCCCGCCGCAGTATTATTATATGCAAAAAGGCAGGTCAAAATGACCTGCCTTTAAATAAAATGGTATCATTAATCCTCTTTCTTTCTCTTTCTTACCAGAACATATCCGCCTGCAACAAGGGAAAGACTTGCAAGCATCATCATGGTTGCGATTGGAGAATTATCGGCTGTTCTTGCATTGGTTGCAGAAGAAGAGCCTGTATCGCTACTGTCCCCATCATGATTCTCAGGATCTGTATCACTGCCGTCTCCGGAGCCTCCATCATAGCTGCCCCCGCCGGTGCCATTATCGTCTGAAGGAGCTGATGTTACCGTGACAGATGGTGTTACAGTAAATTCAATTGCCTTAGAGTAGAACTTCTGCTCAAGAGCCTCCTGAACGCCGGATACAGCTACCCAGTCAGTACCGTTATATATGTATTTCTGGAAGAAAATATACATCTTAAAGGTCTTGGCATCTTTAATACCATACTGGTTTCCAATGGAAAAGCTCTTCTCATAGCCGCTGCGGATATTATCCTTGCTCATACTCCATCCATAAGGAATCCATTTGGTATCTCCCTTAACCGGACTTGTATTATCTGTTCCTGCGCCGACAACCTTGAAATTGTACATTGTCTTCGGATAGAATGCCAGAGCTTCCTCAAGTCCTGTTACCTTACTGTCAGTTACAGGAGGAGTAAGTGCCGGACGTGTGGTAGGTGTTGGCTCAACCGGATCCTCTGTAGGAGTTGCCTTACCCTCCAGAGTTAGTACAAGCGGCTTCGCAGCCTCCATTCCCTTGGAATCCACACCATAGACAACAACCTTAATGTCTGTGTCATAGTCAACATTTGTAAACTGAATTTCAGCCTTTGTCACAATATCATTTGAAGCGATATAGTTCTTCTTCACTTCCTCAAAGCTTGGGGTATCCTGGGATTTCTTTACCCAGGTTGCATAATATTTGCCGCCGGAGCCCTCATCATTTGTATGGAATACAAGGTTCACCGTATGGTCATATGCAGCATCCCATGCAAGTGAATCAGCAATCAGCTTCATGGCACTGACAGTAGGAGCCTTCACTTCCTCAAGCTCACCTGTCTTGGCATTGACTGTATATTTGTCAGAATCCAGATAATGTACATGTGCCAGCACATTCTCCAAAGTAGTATGTGTATTTCCTTCTGCATCCTTGCCAAGTGTGACAAACAGCTTCACAGTATCTGCATCTGTTCTTCTTACCTGAAGGTCTGCTGTTTCAGAAAGCTCTCCGATTGCTGCAATATATGCCTTCTCACCGCTTAAAACAATACTGTTGTCATGGATTCCGTCATCCTTATTATCGCTTACGATCACATTGCCGGATACACGGATCTCACCTTCACTGTAAATTGCACCGCCAACTACACTGTCCAGAGACTGGTTCTCTGTAACAGTTCCGCCTCCAAGACCAATGCTTCCGCCCTGATTGTAGATTGCAGAGCCGGGAGCGCTGGTACGGCTGCCGGTCAGGGTTACGCCATCGGACATTCCAAAGTAGCCTTTTTCAAGAGAAACAATAGAGCCTGTGGCATCGTTGACAGATGATGCATCTACAGTCAATGATAAAATCGTATCTCCATTCTTGCCTGTGCCAAACTGGAATGCTGTATTCTCTCCTGTGATCAGGAACATGTCGCCCAGAAAACCATCTGCACGCTTGATCACAGCGCCATCCTCTGCCGCTGCAATAGAAACATTTCTGCTGTCGGCAATGGTAATTGTTTCGGAAAGCTCAATGGTACCTGTTATAAGGATCTGGGAAGGTGCTGCATTCTTGTCTGCGTTCGCCGGTGCCATTGAAATAGCATCTGCCAGGGTAGCGCACTCTGTCTGATTGCCCTCGCTATCCTGGAAGTAAATCTTACCTGCTGATGCTGCTTCCTCGGTTCCTTCTTCTGTTCCTGTAGTACCCTCAGCAGGATTAGCAGTCTCAGAAGCTCCTGCTTCCTGTGCTTCTGCTGTTCCGCTGTTGAAGCCGTCATTCTGGCTGTTGTCTGTATTCTGATTCTCCGCTGCCGGAGTATCTGCCGGTGCCTGAGTTGGCTCCTGGGCCGGCTCCTGTGCTGATGGTTCCTGTGCTGCCGGTTCCTGCGTTGTCGGTTCTTCGGTGGCAGGAGCTTGTGTCGGTTCTTCCGCTGCAGCACCTTCCTCTGCCGGTGCCTCCTCAGATACCTGCTCGGTACCCTCTTCCATCTGCTCGGCTGCTGTATCTTCTGCTGTCACAGCCTGGCTATCTGCCTCTGCAAATGCCATGGTTGCCGGAGCCATTCCGGCAGCAAGAGTTCCGGCCATGATCAGCGCTAAAATCTGCTTTTTTTTCATTTCAAAAAGTCCTCCTTATAAATGAGTCCCCCATATTAAGTATTAACATCGAAGTCCAGTATAGCATATTTTATTTTAAAAATCAAACTATGAACGAATCTGTCCGTTACCATAAATGATATATTTTGTGGAGGTAAGAGCCAGAAGTCCCATAGGACCACGGGCATGAAGCTTCTGGGTGCTGATTCCGATCTCTGCGCCAAATCCAAACTCAAATCCATCGGTAAAGCGTGTAGAGGCATTCACATAAACAGCTGCTGCATCCACTTCATCCAGGAATTTCTGAGCATTGCTGTAATCCCTGGTAATGATTGCTTCGGAATGTCCTGTATTATAATGATTGATGTGGGCAATGGCTTCCTCTACAGAGCTGACCACCTTAATAGAAAGGATATAATCCAGGTATTCGGTTCCCCAATCCTCTTCTGTGGCAGAAACTGCATCCGGGATCAGCGCCCTGGCTTCTTCATCTGCACGCATTTCCACATTCTTGGAACGAAGCCTTTCGGCCAGAACCGGAAGAAAGGCATCCTTCACCTTCTCGTGAACCAAAAGAGACTCACAGGCATTGCACACCCCGACCCTCTGGGTCTTGGCATTCATCACAATATCAGCGGCCATGTCCAGGTCTGCGCTTTCATCCACATAGATATGGCAGTTTCCTGTACCAGTCTCAATTACCGGGATCGTACTGTTATTGACTACAGCCTTAATAAGTCCCCTGCCGCCCCTTGGAATCAGTACATCCACATATTCATTCATCTTCATAAATTCTGCTGTGGTTTCCCTGGAGGTATCTTCAATAAGGGAAATCGCATTCTCTGTAATTCCCTCTGCCTTAAGTGCACTGCGGATACAGTTTACAATGGCAGTATTGGAATGGATCGCATCACTTCCGCCCTTAAGGATCACGGCATTACCGGTCTTGAAGCAAAGGGCAAAGGCATCTGCGGTAACATTTGGTCTGGCTTCATAAATAATGCCGATCACGCCAAGAGGAACCCTTTTCTGACCGATCATAAGTCCGTTGGGACGCTTCTTCATTCCGGTCACTTCCCCTACAGGATCCTCCAGAGAGACAACCTGGCGCAGTCCCTCTGCCATCCCTTCTATTCTCGCCTGTGTAAGCATCAGACGGTCTATAAGGCCTTCCGGCATCTGGTTATTTCTGCCATTCTCCACATCAATGGCATTCGCATCAAGAAGCACCCCTGCATCCGTCACAAGACGGTCTGCAACAGCCTCAAGAATCTGATTTTTCTTGGCAGTATCAAGATTGCGAAGGATCACCTCCGCCTCGCGGGCATTTTGACCCAAGGTCTGCAGCATTTCATTCATCTGTAAATTCTCCTTCCCTGTTAATAACCTCCTTCTCTGTCACAAGAATCTGTGGACAGATATCTGTAGGTTCTGTGGGAACCTGTTCCAAAAGCTGAAAATCAAAGGCAACTGCAACTCGCTTAATGTGCGGATGCTTTTCCAAAAAGCGGTCGTAAAAGCCACCTCCATAGCCTACTCTGTGGTTCTCTCTGTCAAAGGCAACACCGGGCATGATCATAAGAGCATCCTCCCAGTCCACCACTTCGTTGCCAACTGGCTCCGGTATTCCGAAATAGCCGGGAGCAAGCTGGGAGAAATCTGTAAGGCGGTAAAAGATCATATCCTTTCCGACCACCTTAGGAACGGCTACCTCCTTGCCAGCCTTCCAGGCCTCTTCAATGATGAACCGGGTCATAACCTCGTGATTGTAATCTGCGTAAGCCATAATACGGTCTGCCTGCAAAAACTGCGGAAGCTTCAGGACCTGCTTGGTCAGCCTGCGGCTCCAGTCTTCTATCTGCTGGTCGGTGCACTGCTTCCTGACAGCAAAAATCTGCTTCCTAATGAGTCTTTTTTCTTCCATATTTTTCTCCAAGATTCACAATGGTGCCGTCAGCCTCCTGAATGTCAATGTTATCCAGATGGCTGCGCAGGTTCATCTTAATCGTCTCAATATATTCCCTGCGAAGTCTGGCCTGCTCTGCCTTCTCTTCCTCTGTAAGACCAACGCTCTGTGCCTTGTGATGAAGTGTATTGATTCGATCAATCATTGTATTATCCATATCTTACTCCTCCTGAAATTCTGATCTGTAATAAAGATTTTGAC
>CAKRKL010000104.1 GCA_934358405.1 uncultured Blautia sp. | reverse complement strand
GAAGTGAGGGCGTAAATACTGCAAAAGCATCTTCTTATAAAAATAAGACCAATTCCCGTACAGTGCTTGTAAGAAAGGCGAAACTACAACCATTCAAAATCTGTGGGAGGGGTATTTTTTTGATATCGATATTGGAAACAGTGGCTCCACAGCAGAATCCTCAAATAAATCTGTATGTACGGTAAGCAATGGGAAAATCACGGCAAATACAGTTCTTTAAAAAAAATTAAGATCAAAAAGTAAAGAATCTTAAGGAAAGGCTTGCATTTTTCAAAAAAGCTGATAAAATGAGAAAAAGATAAATGAATGAATATGCGGAAAATTTGCATAATTATTCTGATATGCAATTAAGAGGAGGAAAAGAATATGAAGAAATTAGTAGCTCTTGCACTTGGTACTGTAATGGCAGTTTCCATGACCGCTGGTGTATCTGCGGCAACTGTTGAATCTAAAGATGATCTGAAAAATGCTACCATCGGTGTACAGCTTGGTACAACCGGTGATATTGAAGCAAGTGAATATGAGAAGGATGGCGCGACTGTTAAGCGTTACAGCAAAGGAAGCGAAGCAATCCAGGCACTTATGTCAGGCCAGATCGATTGTGTGATTATTGATTCCCAGCCGGCTCAGAAGTTTGTTGAGAATGCAGACGGACTGAAGATCCTGGATGAGCCATTTGTAGAAGAAGAGTATGCAATCTGCCTGAAGAAAGGCAATGACGAGCTTCTTGATAAGATCAACGGAGCTTTAAAAGAACTGAAAGAAGACGGAACTGTTGATGATATTATGAACAACTACATCGGTGACAATATTGGTGAGACACCATATGAGTCCCCGGAAGATGTTGACCGCTCCAATGGAACTCTGGTAATGGCTACAAATGCTGAATTCGAGCCATATGAATATCGTGAGGGTGACAGCATTGTTGGTATTGATGCGGATATCGCACAGGCAATCTGCGACAAGCTTGGCTATGAGCTTGAAATCGATGACATGGAATTTGATGCAATCCTTGCAGCTGTACAGTCTGGAAAAGCTGACTTTGGTGCTGCTGGAATGACTGTTACAGAGGATCGTCTGGAGAGCGTTGATTTTACAGACACTTATGCAAATGCAAGCCAGGTTATCATTGTAAAAGCTGATTGATAGAACAAATAGTATAGGTTGTTGTAACTGTAAAGATACAGAATAGTTATAAGCGGCCCGATAATATGAGTCACCTTGAAAGGCAATTTGTAGAGAACTGCATTCGGGGTGGCTCATTAGAATGTGTTTGAAAGCTATGAATTCTGTTAAGGTAAAAGGGAAAAAATATGTTTGAAAAATTTGGACACGATTTTTATATCAACTTTATAAAAGATGACAGATATACCTGGCTGCTGGATGGTCTGAAAAATACTATGATCATCACCGTATTTGCGCTGCTGATTGGTATCTGCATCGGCTTTCTTGTTGCAATTATCCGTTCTTCCCATGATAAATCCGGGAATTTTAAGATTGCAAACGCAATCTGTCAGGTTTATCTGACTGTGATCCGTGGAACTCCTACAGTAATTCAGCTGCTGATCATGAACTTTGTTGTATTTGGTTCTGTCAGCGTAAATGAAATTCTGGTAGGAAGTCTGGCGTTTGGTATCAACTCCGGTGCATATGTAGCAGAAATCGTGCGTTCCGGAATCATGTCCATTGATCAGGGACAGACAGAGGCAGGACGAAGCCTTGGACTTGATTTTACCCAGACTATGCGTCTGATCATTATTCCGCAGGCGTTTAAGAATGTACTTCCGGCACTGGTAAATGAATTTATTGTGCTGATCAAGGAGACTTCCATTATCGGTTACATCGGTATGATGGATCTGACCAAGGGTGCTATGTTAATTCAGAGTCGTACCTATAATGCATTTATGCCACTTCTGGCAGCAGCTGCAATTTACCTGATCGTGGTTATGGTACTGACCTTCTTTATGAATAAACTGGAGAGGAGACTGAGAACCAGTGAGCGTTGATAAGAGCAAAGTTTTGATCCAGGTACAGGATCTGAAGAAAGCATTTGGATCAAACCAGGTATTGGATGGAATTTCCACAGACATCTGTCAGGGCGAGGTTGTTGCCATTATCGGACCTTCAGGCTCCGGTAAATCCACCTTCCTTCGTTCCCTGAATCTTTTGGAGAAGCCTACAGGCGGTAAAATTCTGTTCGAGGGAACAGATATTACAGATCCGAAGGTAGATATTAACCGCCATCGTCAGAAAATTGGAATGGTTTTCCAGCAGTTCAATCTGTTTCCCCATAAAACTGTAAAGCAGAACATTATGATGGCGCCGGTTGCCCTGAAGCTGATGACAAAGGAGCAAGCTTCAAGCCGTGCAGACGAGCTTCTTGCAAGAGTAGGACTTCCTGATAAAGCGAATGTTTATCCGGAAATGCTTTCCGGTGGACAAAAGCAGCGTATCGCCATTGCAAGAGCACTTGCAATGAACCCGGATGTAATGCTGTTTGATGAACCTACCTCTGCACTGGATCCGGAAATGGTAGGAGAGGTTCTGGAGCTGATGAAGGAACTTGCCCGAAGCGGTATGACCATGGTTGTAGTTACTCATGAGATGGGATTTGCCCGCGAGGTAGCAACACGGGTTATTTTCATTGATGACGGTAAGATTCAGGAGCAGAATTCTCCAAAAGAATTTTTTGAAGCTCCCAAAAATCCACGTCTGAAAGAATTTTTGTCTAAGGTGCTTTAAAAAATACAATAAAAAGCGGCAGCCGCACATCCACATGGAATTGGAAGATGTGTGACTGCCGTAATTTTATTCAGGCATTTTTCTTCATTTCTTTGTAACAGTATTTAATGATCTCTTTACGTGTTACAATTCCGATAAAATGATCCTGGTCATCAATAACCGGAACAAAGTTCTGGTTGATGGCACGGTCCAGAAGATCCTCCATATCACAGTCAACATGAACAGGCTTGTAGGTGGCTCTGCGCTGGATGGCCATAACAGGGATGTCCTCGGCACTTTTCATATCTGTAATGTTCAGGTTCTTCATGCCCCAGAGAAGATCTCCTTCAGAAATAGTTCCTACATATTTACCATCCGGATTCAGAATGGGAATACAGGAAAATTTGCGGTGTTCCATTTTCTCAACAGTCTGACGGAGCGTTTCATTCTCAAAAATGTAGGCAACATCATTTTTCGGTGTTAGGAAAAAAAGTATATTCAATTTAATCCCTCGTTTCGTTACTGGATTTACAGAAGCGGAATACCATTCTTTGCTGCTTCCTCCTGCATCTTTTGCGGCCACAGGGAAACATGAACCTCACCAATGTGAGCCTTGCGCAGGAAGAACATACAGATACGGGACTGTCCGATACCGCCGCCAATCGTATATGGAAGCTCCTTGTTCAGGATTGCCTTCTGGAATGGAAGTTCTCTTCTCTCATCACATCCTGCTTCTGTAAGCTGTCTGTCAAGTGCTGTTTCGTCTACACGGATACCCATGGAGGAAAGCTCCAGGGCAATGTCCAGTACCGGATAGTATACAAGAATATCTCCATTTAATTCCCAGTCATCATAGTCAGGAGCACGTCCGTCGTGACGCTCTCCGTTAGTCAGCTTTTTGCCAACCTGCATAAGGAAAACGGCTCCTTTTTCTTTGACAATCTTGTATTCTCTTTCCTTAGGAGTAAGGTCCGGATACATATCCACAAGTTCCTCTGTGGAAACGAAGGCGATCTCTCTTGGAAGGATCTCTTCTATGTAATCATACTGTACAGCCATGTACTTTTCAGTTTTTCGAAGAACACTGTAAATGGAACGAACAGTATTGATCAGAGTTTCCACATTTCTCTCTTCTTTAGAGATGATCTTCTCCCAGTCCCACTGGTCCACATAGATGGAATGAATATTGTCCACATCCTCGTCACGGCGGATGGCAACCATATCAGTGTATAAGCCTTCGCCCTGGGCAAATCCGTATTTCTTCAGCGCATATCTTTTCCATTTGGCAAGGGAATGTACAATTTCTGCATTACCCTCCATATCTTTGATATCGAAGCTTACCGGGCGTTCTACGCCATTTAAGTTGTCGTTGAGGCCGGAGCTTGGGTCTACAAATATAGGTGCGGAAACACGCAGAAGATTCAGCTTCTGGGCAAGTGTCTGCTGGAAAAAGTCTTTAACGGTTTTAATTGCTACCTGAGTATCATGAAGATTAAGATCTGCATGATAGCCCATAGGAATTTTTAATTGTTCCATGGGAATCCTCCTTGTTTATTTTGACAGAGCATGTCTGAATGCTCAAACTGACTCTAATCTTGGTCTATTATAACAGGTATTTTTCCAGTTGGCAATTTACACCTTGCAAGAAATATACAAAAAAGATACAATAAAGAAAAGATGTCCAGGGGATTCAAAGGATATGGGAGGTTTTTTATGGAGAGAAAACGATGTCAGATCTGCGATGCACCTGTTGTAAATGGCAGATGCAAGCTGTGCGGAATGCCTTATAGAAATGATGAGCTGCTGTATCATTTAAACGAGAACAGAAGTGACCATTATCGCCATGCTACCAGCAGGGCGCGGGCAATGATGCGGCAGGACGAGATTCCTCTTGGGGATAAGAAGCCGTCAGGGAATAACAGATCACTGGGGGATAAGAAGCCATCAGGGAATAACAGACCACTTGGGGATAAGAAGCCATCAGGAAATAACAAGCCGGGAAATCCGGGGATGTATAAGGCAAATGTGCGGACAGGAGCTGCAGGAAATGGTGGAAACAAGAGCACCGTTTATGCCAAGACTCCTGCAAAAAAGAAAAAGCACTGGCTCAGGTGGCTTATTTTAGCAATTATTGTCTTTACAGGTGTTCCTGGTTTAAAAGACAGCATTCAGGAGAGTGTTATGGAGGAAGTTAATAACACCGGCATTGGGATGACGGGGGAATCCTATGCGGTGAAGATGGGAGATACGCTTGTAATTGATAGTGTCGGAGCCGGATACTATACGGCATCCTGCGATGTGGGTATCATATATTTTACCATTCAGGGAAGTAACGGAGAAAGCGGAAGGCTGTCAGTGGCAGAGGATGAAGAGTGCAGAATTACATTAAATGAAGGAGATATACTTCAGGTAATCAGTGCAGATCCGAAGGATGCAACGTTACAGCTGACTTTGCATGAGAACTAGAGCGTGTTTCAAACACGCTCCAGAACCTTTTTCAAACACGCTCAAGCAGGAATACTGCGCACTCCGAACAGAAAAATTAAAAACCTTACGTTCAAAGCTGCTAGAAGATGAAAAACAGCTGAGAACGTAAGGTTTTATTTAGTTGTCAGAGTAAGGCCTGATTATCGAATAATGGTTCCTGCTTTCTCTTCGTATCCTTCTTTAGCATGAGCGATATCTGTAATAACAGCAGCACGTCCCTGGCCTTTTTCGATAAAGGAGAGACCTGCTTCAATCTTCGGAAGCATAGAACCGGAAGCAAACTGTTTCTCTTCTATGTATTTCTTGGCATCTGCAGCAGAGACCGGACCAAGCTTCTGCTCGTCTGCCTTTCCGAGATTCAGGCTTACATTCTCTACACTGGTGAGAATCAGAAGTGTGTCTGCGTTCAGCTCTTCTGCAAGAAGCCCTGCTGCAAGATCCTTCTCAATAATGGCGCTGGCACCATGAAGATTGATGCCCTGCTCAAGAACCGGGATACCGCCGCCGCCGGCTGCGATCACTACCTGATCGGCATTAAGAAGTGCGCGTACAGTTTCAATTTCTACGATCTTCTGCGGCTTAGGAGCAGCAACAATACGTCTGTAACCACCTTCAGGAAGACGGGTAACAAAATTGCCTTTCTCCTCTTCAGCTTCAGCTTCTTCCTCTGTAAGCACACGTCCGATGATCTTCTCCGGATCTGCAAATGCATCGTCATAAGGATCAATTACAGTCTGTGTAAGAACAGTAGCAACAGGCTTGTAAATTCCGCGTTTGATAAACTCTGTACGGATTGCATTCTGAAGGTCATATCCAATATATCCCTGACTCATTGCAGAGCATACAGACATAGGAGCAAATGTGTAATCCGGATGAGCCTTTCCAAATTCATTCATTGCAGTGTGAATCATACCGATCTGTGGACCATTGCTGTGGGAAATCACTACCTTTGCCCCATCTTCCACAAGATCAGCTATTGCTTTTGCTGCAGTCTGAGTAGCGGTTTTCTGCTCAGGAAGTGTTGTACCCAGAGCTCTGTGGCCTAATGCAACTACTACGATTTTTTCACTCATAGGAGATACCTCGTTTCTGTCAAATATAATGATATGAGTGTCAAAAGGTCTTTTGCCACTCATTTGATTCCCGGATTGCTACGCAGCTAGGCTGCTCCCGCAATCCTCCAAATATTCGAAATCCGCTGATTTACTACGTAAATCGCTACTTTCTCATATTTGGCGTGTCCCAAGTTCAAAAGCCTTATCGTGCAAGCACGAACAGCTTTTTGACCTTTCGACACTGGTATCATATAATATATTCATTATAAAAGGTAAGGGCTGGAATTGCAATAGATTCTTTGGAATATAGAAAAGCTGAAAAAAGGAAAAACCATCTGCGCAGTGCAGATGGCTCGTTTCCTACATTTGTGAGGGGGGAGATAGAGAGTGGTTTTTCATCTATCCAAGTGCTATTATATCTGTAATTTGTGAGGAAAGTGTGTCGCAAATCTTAAAGAAATCGAAAAAATATGAAATGAAAATAAAGTTTGAAATTGAAAAATATTTGTGGTAAAGTGGATTTATCTTAATACTGCGTTCTGCAGAAAAATTTCTTTAGCGCCTGTTCGGCGCAGGATACCCTGTTTGTTTTTATTTTTTTAGTTTAAGAAAGGGAGAAGTGTATGATCAAAAACAGAATATGGAAAAGAATTGCTGCATTGGGATGCT
>CAKRKL010000103.1 GCA_934358405.1 uncultured Blautia sp. | reverse complement strand
TTTCCTTCTATATGTTTATAATCTGGTGATTTAGTTTTATCCATGGAAATATCAACACAACTCCATCCGATAGTCGAATTTACATCATTTCCAGTTTCACTGGTTGATGGTGCTACAGGAGCATATACTACTTTTAATTCATCATTTATCACAATTCCAACACGAAGGCTGCCTTTGATTTTATTATACCATTCCTGACTGGCACCTTCAGATGGCGTAATTGTCACAGGACCATTTTCCGTACTGTTATCTAAATAAACATCTGCAAGACCTGTACTGTTAATCGTATATAATGTATATTCCGAAACTGTATATGCATAGAAGTCTTCATTTTGAATGGTATATTTTCCTGTTGCATCCAAAGTTGGTTTTGAATAGGTATTAACATCTGTACCTTTCCATGATGCAGGTACATACCAATCAGTGATATTATTTGTAGAAGCTGGACTGATTTCGTGTCCAACTCCTGAAGCAATCGTCCATGTGTTTTCACCATATATCGGGGTATCACCAGCTACAATCTGTAATACCATGCCATTTGCCAAGGCACTTACTGTACTTGTGGTTCCATCTACTTTATTGTTTGTTACATACCATGCATAAGTCGAAGATCCTAATGCAACAGCTGCTACAGTTACGCTTAAAGCAGCCGCGGCTAACTCTTTTTTTAGTTTCTTTATATATCTGTTATCAGAATTCATCTATAAACTCCTTCCTCAAGGCATATCAAAAAGCGGAATATTTTCTGCTCTTTGATATACCCTCCACGCCACAACCGTGGAAAGCATAGATAATCATACAGAATGATTATTTGTTATCTGCTGTTGCAGTAAATGTAACTTTAATATTCTTAGATGCTGTATTTAAATTGCTAAGATTATTTGTATAAATAGCATCATCATCACCATCATAGAATACATAAATTTCAATTTTTGTTTCATCAGCTGTAACAGAGTCTGCAAGTTTATTAGCATCATTAGATGCTCCAAGAATACTATCTTTATCACAAAGAACCCAGTTGCTTCCACATGTTACTAATACTCTAAGTGCATCATCAAATTGTTCGTTTCCAGAACTTCCAATAGCAATTCCATTATCGCTTGCATCAACAATTAAATTACTTAAAGTTGTTCCTTTTGAACCAACATAGAAAGTATTCTTAACTGCATATTTTCCAGCTACAGCGGCCTCAGCAGATCCTTCTGCATTATCACCGGATGCAGCAATTAATTTAAGACTGTTTTTATCCATTACATAGCCTGCTTCATCTGCACTTGTACCATATGCCATATAAAATTTTCCAGCATCAGTGTATGTAGCACTTTCGCTAGACAATGACCAGTGTGCCGGATATAATTCTGCATTTTTTACCTCTGAAGCGTCTGTTCTTAAATCTGTGGATGTCTCTTTCTCA
Source organism: uncultured Blautia sp. (assembly GCA_934358405.1). Lineage (GTDB taxonomy): Bacteria > Bacillota > Clostridia > Lachnospirales > Lachnospiraceae > Blautia_A. The sequence continues at coordinate 5,532 of CAKRKL010000103.1, read as the reverse complement.
TCTCTGATGTACATAAATGCTGCATTACTCTGAGCACTAATTGTACTGGTCGTTGCATCAACCTTATTGTTCGTTACAAACCAAGCATATGTACTTGATCCCAGCGCTACAGCGGCAACGCATACCATGGCAATCGCTGCGCCCAGTTGTTTCTTTAGTGTTTTCACACTTTTTGTCTCTGTCATATTATTCCTCCCATTTCCTTTCTTCTGGCTATCCAAAAGAGGAACGACTGAAGGTGATAAGTAATTTTCACTCCCCTGCCATCAGTTCATGCTCTCACCGGGCCCGGTTAAAAGAGATTCTCCTCAAACCGTTTCCGGTGAGGATATCAGCTCATAGCAGGATATGTAATAAACCACACTTTAGAGCGTGTCTGTAGTGCGTGTTTAAAAAATCGTTTTCCTCTTTTTCTGCCAAAAGATATGTCCCTTCATAAAAAGGGTATATTTATATAAACAGTGGTTGTGGCACTGCTCATATCATTATTTATTGCGCCTTGTGTCCCAGGTAATCTCTCTGTCTGAATAGTAGCTGTCATTAGGCGCTTCATTTCCTGACGCATTGATTGGCTTATCGCCGGTCAGGGTATCCTTGATATCTGTGATAAATTTCCATACAAGGCTTGTCTCATCATCATAATCTGAATCAATGTGCATACTGAACTCAACGCTTCCGCCGATAATGGAATCCACGCATTCGGGATCATCTCCCTCCATCCAGATTGCCACTGTGTAACGGTTTACATTTCCCACAAGGAAATCAGGTTCTTCATAGGTGCAAACCACTTCATCGGATTCAAAGCTGGTACAGCCCTGCTCTTCTCCTCCGTCTGCCGCCGGTGCTGCATAGACGGTTCGTTCTCCGTTTCGCCAGACAGCCACCCGCACGGCTTTCTCTGCGCCCTTTGCACAGGAATCAAGGGTGATCCTTGCCTGATAGCCAAGGTCCTCCTTGCCGGCATTGCGCACATAATAGGTATAGGCCATATAATTCTTGCCATTGTGATTTCCTTCTACGGAATCAATGTCTTCCGGAAGATCCTCAATGGACATATTGGTGGCATCCTGCACTGTATTTGCAGACAGCCTTGCTGTTGCATCCGTAAAATCTCCGGTTTCGGAAATACTGACTCCCCTGCGGTACAGCTCCAGACGGTTCAGGTTGATGGTAAAATTCCCCATCTTCTCCTGCATAAATGCGGCAATAAACAAAATCGCTACCAGGAGAAGAAGTGTCATCAGTAAAAGCTGCATCCTGTCCAGCTGCAGAAGGGCTGCGCCGATTCTGCGTCGCCTGCGGTGAGGCATGTACATGCTGACAATGTCCTCAGGATCTGCGCCCTCGCCGTATTTGCTCATCAGCTCCTCCAGCTCCTCGATGCGCACGATCTGACTGGTCTTTTTCTTTCTGCCAAAGCGCTTCCTGGATTTCTTCTCTTCTGGCTCCTCTGACAGGTACTTCCCTGATTTCTTCTCTTCTGGCTCCTCTAACATATGGGCAGCAGTTTCCTCCTGCCTCTTCTTTCTTCTTTTCATATTCTTATAATCGGTATCTCTTCTTCACATAGGCTACATAATTCTGCATGGCGATACGCTCTTCCTGGTCTGCAAAGCGAAGCTGGATACCGGCTACAAAGCGGAAGCTGCCGCCCTTTGGTACCTCTCTCATCCAGCAGATCACACCAGCCACCTCATGCTCCGGAACTCCTGCTGCGGCAGTTCCGATTCTGGGAAGAGTGAAAATGCAGGTCTCCCCTACATCAAACCAGCGGTTCATATAAATTGCAAGACCGCCGTTGGAAATATCCATGGTCTCGCCCAGCTCCTGATCGATCTCTCCGTCTGAATTCAGTGCCCATGTATCCTGCATGTATTTCACCGGCAGAGCCACCTTCATACGTACATCCACACGCTTGATAAACTGTCTGTGTTCTGTTACACGGCGTACCTTCCAGAAACGGCGGATTCCCGCTTTCACAATATCGTCTACATATCCGGCGGTAATACCTGCATCTTCTCCTTCACCGTATGCAAACAACAGCTTCTGATTCTCGTCTGGCACCAGTGCCTTTCCATCCACCATTGGAATGGATACCAGAAAAGCGGATTCATCTAATGATTTATTAAAGGTACAGATCATATTAAATTTCGGTTCCTGACCGATTGGAACATCAAATGCTACCCGAAGCTTAGTTCCCGGATTTACGTTAAGTACTCCTGCCATGCTTTTCCTCAGTCTCTGCGTTTACACCTGCAAAGACATTCTTTCTATTTTGATACGTATATATCCCGTAGGAATCATAATTTGGGGCTTTTTCCCAATATTACAGTCCATATTATAGCAAATATAATTATTTTCGTCTACATTATTTTTCCAATGCTTCCTCTTCTTTTTGTACCTGCCTTTTTTCTCCGCATCTTTCTTCCACGGTCAGGGTTCCTTTTGTAATACAGCTGGTTTTGTCTACCTGAATGGAAAGCCGGGTGTCCACAATGGTAATCTCTTGTGCCAGCAGGCTTTTTTCGTAAAGCCGTAGCTCACTGACTGCCTTTTCCTCTGCCTGTTTTCTGGTGTAAAGGGCAGCTTCAAGCTGATAAGGTGTACGGGTGATTTTTCCAAGAGAAATCGGCAGTGTAAAATTCTCTGTAATCTTCCAGGAAAGCTCCTCTACAGAGGTGACATGCTGCTCCTGGGAAGCTGCCCCTGCGCCAACGATCCAGTTTCCCAGATGCAGATACCAGCTGCTTTTTGGCTTCCCGTCTGCAATCCTTTTCTTATAGGAGAGAGAAAATTCCTGATAATAGGGAATCTGGTGGCGCACATAAATATCTCCGTCTGCCGGAACATATTCTGTGCGCACCACTTCCTGACTGTCGTTTAAAAGCTCTACCGTTCCGGATATGAGAATATCCCCCTTTTTGCAAAGATCACCTTTTTTCATCATAGGAACGCCTTGTCTTGTAACGATACACACAATTTCCCCGTCCAGATCTGCCACAAGATCGCAAGGCGCGGCTTCTTCCTGAAGTTTTTCCTTAAGAGCCTCCTCCTGAATAGTAAGAAGCAGGCGGGTTCCCTGGACTCTGGCAGAGACAAAGGTAATATCCGGATAATTTTTTCGGAGCATAGCTGCAATCCTGGAGCAATTTACACTTTTCTTATTTATGCCGTGAATCACGCCCTGCTGATCCAGAAATTCCAGAAGCTCAGGTGTGGAGTTTTTTACATTTCCGTCAATATGAATGTTCCAGATATGGCCGGATAGCCAAAGCAGCATAACTGCACACAGCAGGATTCCTGCGAAAAAACACTTTCTGTGCCAGCTTCTGTACAGAAAAAAGGGCAGTCCTCTTTTTTCCAGAATATGAATATGAACCCTGGTTTTTCTATGTATGGGCGCCAGCCTTCTGAAATCCTCTATGGAAATGACAGCGGTAAGCTTCTTCTCTTCTACCGGGCGGATGTTTTCCAGCAAAATGCCTCTGCCACGGCACAGATTTAAAAAGCGTTCCAGCTGCTCTCCGGACAGAGAAAGCTTCACAAAGCCACGCGCTATTTTTTCAGGACTTTCCATCTTCCAGGCCCCTTTCTTATTTGGGTTTTTCATCCTCGCTCCATAAAAACACAAAAGATAAATCCTTTTATTTCCATTTCCATGGGAGTATAGCTGGCAATCTCCAGATTTTTCCCCTGAAGGGTCACCTTTCCCCGGCAGGTAAGCAGGATCAGCTTTTCACCGGAATAAAACAAAATGCTTTTATAGTTTTCAATAACTGCCCCTGACGAACCTGTTAGGGTGATAATGGGCTCCTTACAGGCAAGATCGCCGGGAATCCCCATGGCAGTGAGAATCGTTTCTCTGATTTTGTACGGATCCCTGTCAGAATCTTTTTCCTTCCCAGACCTCTTGCAAAAGCTTTTTAAAGACATAAAAAACTCCTCCCGGCCTTTATAATCAGCTTATGCGGGAGGAGTTTTTTTAATTCCGCAAACAGACACGGACATCTGTTTATCGAAACAGTATCAGGGAAAACCACAAAATGGTGTTCCCTCCAAGATTGTATTCCATAGAATGCTTCTCTACCAGTTCATTGGCAACCACACCGTGACTTTCCAGGCAGGGATGCATTCTGTCTGGGAAACGGCAGGGCTTGCCATCCAGATAAGCGCAGCGGTCGCACAGGTCACAGGACTCTGTGGAAAGGGTGAAGGTCTCAAAGCCCTCGCCCTGGAGAAATTTCGCCATCTCCGTAGTGAGCTGCTCGTGGGCATCCCTGGTGGACAGCATTTCCTTCATGTTCATAAGGTCGGAAACCTCTGCCACGCTGGAAAAGAAAATGCCCCTTTTGTAGCTGTGGATCCGGGCAGCACATTCCTCAAGAGTGCCTACTGCAGGCGGACAGGCCCAGGTAGTTCCATAGCGCTCGCACTCTTCCTTACAGATGGTGCGCACCCGTTCCCGCACCTCCACCTCTGCAGCATCCAGAACGCGGTATTCATAAATAGGATACTGAGATATAAATTCTTCAAAACGGTTCGTATCTAACATATTGTCCCTCTTGTATTTGCTTGATACCAGGGTCAAAAGGTCAAAAAACCTTTTGACCCCAACATCATTTGCACACATCTTGCAGAAAGCCTTTTTCAGACACACTCTAAATCCTGCTCTGCAAACAGGCTTGAGACAGCAGCCTGATACTCAGACAAATGCTGGGCTTTCTTGATTTTCTTCGCATATTTCCCATAATTGGTGAAGCAAACAGCCATGTAGCTCCAAAGCTCCTTCATGCGGAAAAGCACATTTCGCTCACCGGATAAAAGCTCCTCATACTCATTTAGCAGACTGTCATGGAACTGCCTGAGCACTGCCTTGTCCGGCTGTGTGCCATCCCGAAGCTCACTTACCAGTCCCGGGTTGGTAATCAACCCTCTGCCGTACATGAAGCAGTCTGTATTTGGAAAACGCTCTGTAATACGCCTGTAATCTTCCTTTGAAAACAGATTTCCATTATAGCAAAGAGGCATTTTCAGCCTGCCTGCTGCCTTCTCAAATGCATCCAGACGAGGCACACCCCGGTACATATCAATCTGAAGTCTGGGATGGATGATCAGCTCATGGATAGGATATTTCTCATAGATATCAAGAAGATAATCCCAATCCTCCTCATAATGAGTGCCGATTCTGGTCTTTATGGAAATCTTCATATCCAGGCAGGAAAAGATTTCATCCAGAAAAGCATCCAGCTTCTGGGGCTCTGCAAGAAATCCGGCTCCCTTTCCCTTGGCAGTGACCGTCCCGGAGGGGCAGCCAAGATTGAGGTTCACTTCCTCATATCCGTAATCCTCCTTCAAAAGCTGCGCTGTCCGTATAAAATCCTCTGCATTACAGGTGAGAATCTGAGGTACCACATACATTCCCTGGTTTCGCTCCGGGGATACCTCGCAGATTTCCTGAAAGCTTAGATTCTTCTTTGGCTTTGCAGAAATAAAAGGGGTAAAATATTTGTCCATAGGATGATACAGCCTGTG
>CAKRKL010000102.1 GCA_934358405.1 uncultured Blautia sp. | reverse complement strand
TAAGAGAGATTTGCCAGCTCCCGGATTCTCTTAAGTAAAAAATCGTCCTTATCCATAAAAATTAATAACCAGCTCTTACGGATGGGGTAGCCCCACCGAGAATATTCTGAAGATCACCTGTAATGTCAACAGAAGAGGGACCAAGTACAAAGATGTAGCTGGAAATCTTCTGAAGAGATCCATTTAAGGAATAGCATGCTCCTGATGCAAAATCAATGATACGCTGTGCAAGCTCTACGTCAATGCCCTCCAGATTCAGGATAACAGTTGCATTATCAAGAAGTGTATCTGCAATCTCGCGAGTGTCTTCCATAGAGGCAGGCTTGATCACACATACCTCCATAGTGGAAGTCTGATTGGAACGACGGCTGCTTCTCATAGGAGTGATCTTAGAAGATGTGACCGGACGCTGCTTCTCAGCCGGCTGTTTCACAGAAGACTTGGCAGCAGCTGCTTTCGGAGCGGAAGTGGTATGCACCGGTTCCTCCTTAATGGGTTCTTCCTCATCTGAGAAGTCATCCTCTTTCTTACGACCGAATTTTTCGAAGAACTTCTTCTTAGGCTTGTCATCCATCGGATCATCATCAAAGAAATCTTCCTCTTCGTCATCATCCATTAAATCTTCATCTAAATAACCATCTTCATCATAGTCATCATCATTCAGTTTAATAGAATCCAGTAATTTATCAAAAACGCTCATTTTCAATCTCCAATCTTAATCTTCTTACATTGTGGCGTAGTTACGCTCACCAAAAATTCCGGTACCTACACGCACCATAGTTGAGCCTTCCTCGATGGCAACCTGATAATCTCCGGTCATACCCATGCTCAAAACGCTCATAGTAACATTATTAATGTTTTTGGCACCAATGTCAACACTTAATTTTTTTAAAGTGCGAAAAACTTTGCGATTTTCTTCTGGATTTTCTACAAAAGGTGCAATTGTCATAAGTCCTTTTACCTGAATATGAGGAAAACTGCTGATTTCCTCCAGAAGTGGAAGTACTTCATCTACCTTAAGACCAAACTTGGTATCCTCTTCTGCTACATTTACTTCCAGGAGAACAGGCATAACAAGATCCTTCTTTGCAGCTTCCTGCTCAATAGTCTGTGCAAGACGAAGGGAATCTACAGAGTGTATCATAGCAACCTTGTCAATGATGTATTTGACTTTATTACGTTGCAGGTGGCCGATCATGTGCCACTGGATATCAGAAGGCAGCTGGTCGTACTTGTCCATGATTTCCTGAACCTTATTCTCTCCGAAGACACGGGCACCGGCATCATAGGCTTCCTGAAGCATAGATACGGGCTTGGTCTTACTAACCGCAACAAGGGTGACTTCATCTGGTGTGCGTCCTGCAGCTGCACAGGCCCTTTCGATATTTGTATTTACCTGTTGTAAATTTCTGGCTAACATTTTAATTCCCTCCTTAAAAATGGTATATCGGTTAATGAAAAAGATCCTGATCCTTTACCTGAGATGCATCTCTGGCAATGCGGTCATATCTGGAAAGCCCATAGAGCGTATTGCTGGAAATGATAGCGTATTCTTCATTCTGGTCCAGGATCTCGACCCATCTGAAAACAGCATACCCCTGATTGATACAGTAGACTCCTTCAAGGGGTTCTGTTTCACTGACAATAAAGCGCTGGTTGGAGCTTGGCTTGACCAATGCATCTCCTTCCTTGAACGCACTTTTATCTACATAATAATTATAAATTTCTTTCTTATCGCTATCAACGCTGGCCGTAACCTTGCCGTATATTCCTGCTTTGACAAAGGTTGTTACGGTGTTCCCGTCAGAATCCTTTGAGGCTTTGTTAAAACCGATGACGCCATTTGCATCTGTGGTGGAGTACTCCGCAGGAATTACATAAAAATCCCGGTAAGTGGTGGCAGAAAGCGGAATCTTCAGCCCGGTTACCGTGTTGGTAACAAGCTCAATGTCGAGGAAACGCTCTGATGCATAGCGGATCAGTCCACGGCTGAAATCAATCTTACCGTATTTGCTTCCATCGATTTTGACAATGGAAAAATCACCGCTTTGGGTCATGCCATCCTTCAGAAATTTCACGCGGATGGTGGTACGTCCCTCCAGCTTGGATGCCTGCTTATCGCTGAGCGGGATGACCAGGCTCCACAGCTCGCTTGTAATATTAGTATAAATGTTATCCCCGGCCTGTACCTGGGTATTGGTCTTAAGATCTGTTTCGTGATAAGAGGTCTGATCAAAATCCTCTGCAGTAAGGGTATCTATGGTTTTATTCTCGTAACCGTCTATAGCATAGAGGATAATCCCGTCCTCCTGTGCCTTACAGATATTCTGACCGCCAATGGATACCACCTGCGAAGAGGCATTGCCGTTAGTGGAAATCCCCTCATACTGAAGAATGCTTCCTTCCAGCTGATTCTTAAAGCTATAGGTATTGTTAAACTTGCTTCCGGTAAAGCTTTTGGAAAAGCTGAGCATAGTGCTGCGGATCTTCGCCAGTTCTTCCTGGCTTAAGGAAGTGGAGGTCTCTGCAATCTTGCCTGCACTTAATCCATAAACTGCTCCGCCGGCATTGATCTTGCTGCCCTCTCTTGCATAATAGTTTACATAGCCGGAAGATTCTGCCTTAAATACGCTCTCTTCGCGAAGGGAAATCCCGGTATATGTCTCATTACGGGAAAGAGGTCCTGTAGTTACCTGATAAGATTCGATATGTGTGGAAGTGATTAAAAGGACTGCTGTAAACAGCATATATATCAGCAAAACACCAAAAGCAACGGTGGCGATATTGAGTCCGAATACCTTTCTTAGCTGAACAAGAAGCCCTGCCATATGACTGGGATTTTTTGATTTCTTTTCGGACAAGCAAATCCTCCTCCCTTTTTTATTTATGCCAAACAATTGTACCATTTTTTGTCTTTGAGTACAAGGAAAACAAAAAGAAATGTCTCAGGGAATAAAATCGTTGCTGTGAACGAAGTGAACAGCAACATAAAACCGGGAAAACGAACATATTTTCAGAATATCTGTTTGCTTAATGAGAAAAAGTATGGTATGATTAGAAAAAGTTGAATGAATTTCGGAGGAAAACTCTTATGACATATGGTAAAATCAGCAAAAAACAGCAGGAAATCCTGGATTATATAAAAAGTGAGATTCTGAACCGTGGCTTCCCACCGGCAGTCCGCGAAATCTGCGAAGCAGTGAATCTGAAATCCACCTCTTCTGTTCATGCCCATTTAGAAGCTCTTGAGAAAAACGGCTATATCCGTCGCGATGCTACCAAGCCAAGAGCAATTGAGATCATTGATGACAATTTCAATCTTGTCCGTCGTGAGGTGGTAAATGTTCCGCTTGTAGGAACCGTGGCGGCAGGTCAGCCTATTCTGGCAGTAGAGAATGTAGAAGGCTATTTTCCGATTCCTTCGGAATTTATGCCTAATGAACAGAGCTTTATGCTTAAGGTAAAGGGTGACAGCATGATCAATGCCGGAATTTTTGATGGGGACCAGGTGCTTGTGAAGCAGCAGTCTACTGCCGATAACGGTGATATTGTAGTCGCCATGGTAGAAGACTCTGCCACTGTTAAGACCTTTTACAAAGAAAAGGGCTATTATCGTCTTCAGCCTGAGAATGATACTATGGATCCGATCATTGTCACAGGTGAAGTACAAATTCTGGGCAAGGTATTCGGTGTCATGCGTTTTTACCAGTAATAGAAAAGACCGCCATAGGCGGTCTTTTCTATTATATCAATGTGTATTTAAAAAATCATCCATTTCCAGAACCTTTCCATCTCTCCAGATTCTCTCCAGATCATAGAAAAGTCTGTTCTCTTCATCAAATACGTGTACGATCACATCGCCGTAATCCATAAGGATCCAGCTGGAATTACGATTTCCCTCAATCTGCTTCGCCTCAAAGCCTGCACGTCCAAGCTGTTCCTCAACATTATCTACAATTGCCTGAACCTGATTGGAATTGCTTCCGCTTGCGATTACGAAATAGTCTGCAATAACAGAAACGGTATGAATATCAATAACCTTGATATCCTGTCCTTTTTTATCATCAATTGCCTTGCAGGCAATCTGTGCCATCATTTTCTCTGTGCTTACTGTACTCATGTGTCGCTCCTTTCGCTGTCAGCCATTAGTAACACTGCTGCGTTTGTTATGTAGCTCTTTATAATAAATATAAGCTTCTCTGGAAGTTGGCTCGATATCCTCAGCTGAATCCTCTTCCAGATATTCCAGCGTATCTTTAAGAATCTCATACATACACTCATCCAGATCCTGGAATGCGATTTTACGGATTTCGGGCAAACGGCTTGCCTTATAGCGCATAGGCTCAATGTAATCCGCAATATAAATAATCTTTTCCAGAAGACTCATATCACATCTGCCTGTAGTATGGTAATTAATGGCAGAAAGAATCTCCTGATTGTCAATTCCGTATTTCTCATGAGCAATATATGCCCCTAATCTTGCATGGAGAAGAAAAGGATGCCCCAGTTCAAAATCAGACACCGGGATATTATGCTCACTGCACATTTTCAGTTTCTTTTTATTTGGGATGCATTTGGCACAGTCATGAAGAAGACCGGCAACCTGTGCATCCTTCACATCATATCCATGTACCATAGCCAGGCAGGCACTGGTGTACATGACTCCCATGGTATGCTGAAAACGATCTTCATCCAGATACTTGGAAAGCTTTTTTTCTATTTTCGCAAAATCATAATCTGCCATGGTCAGACTTCCTTCTTTCTGTAGATTCCATTTTCCTTCATGTAAGAGATTACAAGATCCGGAACGTAGTATTTCAGACTTTTATCTTTGGCTATCCACTGGCGTATCAGGTGACTGGATACATCAATGTTCATAGTATCCAGAATAACAAAATGTCCATGATACTTCTCTGAGAGATACTGGATTCTCTCGCGAAGCTGCTCCCTGGATGCATGATCACGCACAGCAACTACAAGAGTGCAGGCTGCACAGATACGTCCGGGCTCACGCCACTCTTCAAAGGCAAATAAAGAATCGGCTCCGATGATAAAATAATAATCCGTATCGGGATTTGATTCCTTTAATTCCTCCAGAGTGCGGTAGGTATAAGTGTAACCGGTCTCGTTCATTTCCGCAAGAGACAGTTCAAAGTGAGGATTATCTGAAATGGCAAGGCGGACCATATCTACACGCTGCTCATCAGCTGCTCTGCCAACTCGGTTCTTCTTGTGCGGAGGATTGCCGGCTGGCATAAACAATACCTTATCCAGCTTCAGCTGCTCATAGCTTTGCTCGCCAAGTATCAGATGTCCCATATGGATGGGATCAAAGGTTCCGCCCATGATCCCGATTTTTCTGTGATTATTTTGGCAGCTCAATTTTCTTTTTCTCTTTTTTACCTTCACGGTACAATACGATCTTCTTGCCGATAACCTGCACTACCTGGGAATGGGTACGCTCTGCAAGAACCTGTGCCATTTCCTTTGGATCCTCCAGGCAGTTCTGCAGCACACTGATCTTGATCAGCTCTCTTGCTGCAAGAGCTTCGTCAACAGCTTTTGTATTTTCCGGTGTAAGACCGCCCTTGCCAAGCTGGATGATGGCATCCATTTTCATGGCAAGACCTTTTAAATATGCTCTTTGCTTACTTGTCATAATTTATCTCCTGAACTGCAGCCTGTTATGCATGGAAGACTGCAAAATACATAAAATCAATTGGTTATCTGATTATTTGTAATAATCAAACTCAAATCCGTACATGCGGACAGTATCACCCTCCTGAATTCCGGATGCTTCCAGTTCGTCCAGAATGCCGCCCTCTTTGAGGAAACGCTGGAAGAAAGCAAAGCCCTTCTCAGAATCCAGATTGGTGTAGCCCAGCATTTTCTCAATGCGGGGACCTTCTACAATAAATACAGATGGATCTTCTTCATCAATCTCTACGGTAAACGGAAGGGTCTCATTGAGCAGTGTATCTTCAGGGAAGAATTCCTGTTCAAATACGATCGCCTTCTTCGGACAATTATCCAGAAGCTCCTTAATATGGAAAAGAAGCTCACGAACACCCTGTCCTGTAACTGCGGAAATCGGATAAACCTTGATTCCCTTAGGCTCAAATTCCCTGCGCAGTTTATCAACAGGATTCTCCTGTCCATCGTCAAAAATACAGTCCACTTTGTTAGCTGCAATTACCTGAGGACGTCTTGCAATTTCAGGATTGTATTCTTCAAGCTCTTTGTTGATCTTGTAAATATCATCAATAGGATCGCGTCCCTCTGTGGAAGCTGCGTCTACAATGTGCACCAAAACTCTGGTACGCTCGATGTGGCGAAGGAATTCGTGGCCAAGGCCTACGCCCTCAGAAGCTCCCTCGATCAGACCTGGGATATCTGCGATGATGAATCCGCCATTCTCAGTATCCACAACTCCAAGATTCGGGCTAAGAGTTGTAAAGTGATAGTTGGCAATCTTTGGTTTTGCATTTGTGACACGGGAAAGAAAGGTGGATTTACCTACATTAGGAAAACCTACCAGTCCAACGTCAGCAATCACCTTAAGCTCCAGAAGAACTTCAAGCTCCTGGAAAGGCTGACCTGGCTGTGCATATTTGGGAACCTGCATAGTTGGAGTTGCATAGTGCTGGTTTCCCTTGCCGCCGCGTCCGCCGCGCAGAACGACTTGACGACGATTGTCGCCGGACATATCTGCAATAACTTTGCGGGAAGCTGCATCCATGATTACAGTACCTTCCGGTACCTTTAATATGATATCGGCTCCGTCGGCTCCGTGGCAGCGCTTCTTGCCGCCCTCCTGACCGTCCTCTGCCTTATATTTTCTCTTATGACGGTAGTCTCCGAGGGTATTTTGTCCCTCGTCTACCTCAAAAATTACGTCGCCGCCCTTACCGCCGTCGCCGCCATCGGGACCGCCGTCAGGTACATATTTTTCCCTGCGGAAGCTTACATGGCCGTCGCCGCCTTTACCGGAACGGATTATAAT
>CAKRKL010000101.1 GCA_934358405.1 uncultured Blautia sp. | reverse complement strand
GATGAAATAGTAAGTAATGTTCGTGAGAACTTACATTATCTCGATGTGAGCATATTTAATCACATTTTGAGTGGCAGTTCCCTTATGCCTACTGCAAAAGAATACCTGCATGTTTTTCTTGATATGGGAGATGCGCTGCTTGGAAGCGGCGCCGAGATTTTCCGGGTGGAGGACACTCTGAACCGAATGGGCTATGCCTGCGGTGCAACCCAGATGAATGTTTTTGTAATTACCTCCAGCATTGTTATCACTATGGAATTTCCCGGAGACGGAGCCAGGACGCAGACTCGCCGCGTCCGCGAAAACGGGGGAAACGATTTCAGCCGACTGGAGCAGCTGAACGACCTGAGCCGCCGTTTCTGCAAGCACCCTCTTTCCGCAGCTGAACTGCAAAGGGAGCTGAACCGAATTAAAGAAGATAAACCTCATCCCCTTCTTAATCTTACCGGAAGTATTCTGGCTGCCTGCAGCTTTGCCCTTTTTTATGGAGGAACCCTGGCTGATACAGCAGCTGCCGGTCTGGTTGCTGTGCTGATCTGGTGGTTCCAGCGGTATCTCCGCCCGGTGTGCATGAACGAAGTCACCTTCCAGTTTGCCGCATCCTTTCTTTCCGGTTGCGTAATCTGCAGCGCTGTCCTCCTTTGTCCTGGACTTCATCTAGACAAAATTATGATCGGTGATATTATGCTTCTCATCCCCGGACTAATGGCCACAAATGCTATTCGTGACGTTCTCATCGGTGACACTTTGTCCGGCATTATCCGGCTGATTGCAGCACTGCTTCTTGCCGCTGCGCTGGCACTGGGATTTATGGGCGCAATTCTTTTATTTGGGAGGTTGGGACTTTGAACACACAAGCCATGATTCAGCTGATTGCCGGGGCTGCCGGCTCCGTTTCCTTTGGAATACTTTTCCACATAAAAAGCAAGTACCTGCCCCTTGCCGGTGCAGGCGGATTTCTTAGCTGGCTGGTTTTTCTTATCGGGAAAATGATATGGGGCAGTGTTTTCCTGCCCACTCTTCTGGCTGGATTTATTGCTGATCTGTATGCGGAAATCCTTGCACGAATTTGTAAAGAAACTTCCACTTCCTTTTTTGTTACTTCTGTAATTCCCCTGATTCCCGGAAGCACGCTCTACTACTGTATGAACAGCATCATGGCGGGAAATACCATGGAAGCACTGGCATATGGACGGGATACTTTTTTGTTTGCATTTGGAATTGCGGCAGGAATGAGTATTGGGTGGGCAATCTGCTATTTTTTCAGAACTGTAAAAGCAAAATAAGCCGCCGGAGTGTTTATTTCCGGCAGGCTCAATCGGACTTTATTTATCTCTATATTTTTTCCGTCAGCTTCTTGATTTCCACCTTGCGGTTTCGCCAGCCCTTCTTCCACACCATGAGAAACACCTGAAAATCCAGGCTGTCCCTGGCTGTAGTAAATGGTTCCTCGCGCAGTACTTCTGCTTTCACCCCCTGCTCTGCCAGATTTTGCTGCAGCATTTTTGCTTTTTTTATCAGGCTATTGAGCTGCTTATCTGCTTTTTCTCCAAAGGAACGGTTTGGATAGTCAGCAGCTTCCTTTTTTAATTTTTCTGTAAGAAGGTCAATGACAGCTCCGTGGCAGTTCTGATGCAATGCTCTTGCCACAAGTCTGGCTATAACAGGATTGGGAAAATGTCTGTAAAAAGCCAGAAGCCGCAAAAGCGAACGATCCTTCGCTTCTTCTGCCAGTTCTTCCATAATCGCAAAGGCTGCTTCAGATGGCACCCATGGTGCTTCCTTTGGCACAATATATTTCGCCGGAACAGCCGGATAACAACAATAATTCAGCGGTGGAAAATCAGCCAGCTGCACAAGCTTTATCTCTTCTTCTGTGCAAAATTCCTCACCAAGATATTCCAGCTTATCTCTTGCTATAGCAATGCGGTATTCCAGCTGCCTTAAATATTCATAGCCAGGAACCCAGAAGTGGCTGATTTCTCCGTAATTGTACAGATGTACCTCCAGCTCCAGATTTTCAAAAAACAGAGTCACCACATTTTCTCCCTGCCATACAGAAAGCACATACTGATTTTCTTCCTCGCTAAGAGAGGATTTCAAAGGTCCTTCATAATTCTCCAGATAATTTCCTGTAAGCCGTACCTTGTCAAAAATAAGAAAGCTTTCTACTGCATCGTTCATCAGATATACAAGGCGGATTCTTTTTTCTTCTATCCCATTTTCTATCAAAAGTTCAAATTGCTGTTGCTCCAGAAGCTCCTCCAGCATTTCAAATGTATCATACATAAATCTGTCACCTCTTTTTTCCAGGTTAATTTCATGATACCAGGGTCAAAAGGTCAAAAAACCTTTTGCCCCCAACATCATTTCATTATAAAGAACTCAGGAATAATTGTCAAAAGTTCTATATAGCTATAAAATAGATAGCATACAATTTACAGCTTACATTTTTCATATATTTTCTATATACTTTATACTATGAATAAACAGTGCAAATACCTGTGGTAAGTTATATTTTGCCCTGGTTGAAAACGGATTGGAGAGTGAATATGAATCAAATCGACTATGAAAATTTAGGAACCCGAATGAAAGAACTTCGAATCAAAATGAAGCTTACTCAGGCAGAAGTTGCCAAAGCCCTGAACGTAACCCCAGGCTACATCAGCAACGTGGAAAATAACCGTACAGCAATGTCTCTGCGCATTCTGATCTATTATGCAAGACTGTTGAATATTTCCCTTGATTCCCTCATCGGCAGAATCGATTCCGAATACCGTGAAACCGCCCTGGACCGTGAGATTTCCCAGCAGCTGCAGAAGCTTGATGTTCCACAGAAGCAGAAGCTTCTGAAAACCATGAAGGTTTGGATGGACGAAGATTAGACTCTAAAGCGTGTTGTAATTTATCTGATTTCGTAACTGTTTGGTGCTTACACAGTTACCAGCTTTCATTAACAGGAAAGGAATTACTTTCACTATGCTTCAGTGCCAACACGGATACACGCTTAGAAAGATTAAAGGAGTCAGCCACCTTCTTCCTTATGGACAGCAGATGGCTGATCAGAAAAAAGGAATGATCCTCAACGAGACCGGAACTTTTCTTTGGAATGTGCTCCAGCATACCGAAGGTTCTGACCCGGAAACCCTGGCAAAAATGTTAACACAGCAATATGGTCTTGGAGAAGACTCTTTTTCGGAGGTTTTAAAGGATGTCAATGATTTCCTGACTCAGTTAACTGTTCTCGGAATGATAACAGAGCCTCTTCAGCCAATTTCCGTTGAATGCACTGCCAGCATGAAAATTGCCGGTCTTTCTATCAATTTATACGGACCGATTCAGCTTTTAGGAAATCACTTTGCAGATTTTTATACCGCCTCTCCAGCCCAAAAGCCGGAGCAGGAAATAGAATTTATTACAAGAGCACCTGCTTCCCACAGCTATCATCAAGTACTTCTTCAGAATTCAGATATGACTATCTACGAGAACAAAGACCGCTATGTGGTTTTGTTTCCTCAGATGTCAAATATTCATGAGGTACATATGACCCTGGACGGCAGCTATGTTCGGTTCTACTGTTCCAATGCAGTCACAGATCAGACGACAGAGAATCTTTTTCATGCTCTTCGTCTGTTTTTCTTGTTTCTTGCACAACAAAACGGATTGTTTGCCATTCATTCAGCATCCATACTTTACAGAGAAAAGGCATGGCTTTTTTCCGGGCACTCTGGCATGGGCAAATCCACCCACACCGGACTCTGGCATCAGCTTCTTGGCACACCCTTTCTCAATGGTGATCTGAATCTTCTGGGAATCCATGAAAACCGAATCATGGTTTATGGCATTCCCTGGTGTGGTACTTCCGGAATTTATACCACAAAGAACTATGAGCTTGGAGGAATCGTCCTTCTCGGCAGGGATCCTGCCAGAGATTATCTGGAAGAGCTTTCCCCCTCGGACCAGATTCTCCGGGTAATGCAAAGAATGATTTCCCCGGCCTGGAAAGAGAGTCAGCTGACCAAAAATCTTTTCTTTGCCGAAGAAATCGCAGATCGGGTTCCCATACTCCATTTGTTTTGTACGAAAAACCAGTCTGCTATAAAAGTCATCCGGGAAGAGATTGACCGACTGGAGGTGCTCCATGAAAAATAAGCTCCAGCTGATCTGGAAACATCTCAGACAGGGAACACTGCAGAAAATGTGGCGGCAAACGCTCTGGATCTATCAATACGGAAGGCGTTACTGGAAATCCATGATCCTGTATACACTCCTTGGAATTACAGGCTCCTGCGTTTCTCTGGTTTCCAGTCTGATTTCCAAGGATCTGGTAGACATTATCACCGGGCATCAGACCGGAAAGCTGCTCTCCACCTTTGCTGCAATGATCGGTTTTTCCATAGCCAACATTCTGGTTTCCCAGGCATCCGGCTATGCATCCACCTTCATCAGCCTTAAAGTGGATTCCGAGATTAAGAATGACATTTTTGCCAAAATGCTGATTACCGACTGGGAGTCCCTGACAGATTACCACACCGGAGACCTGGTTACCCGCTGGAGCTCAGATGCTTCTAATATCTCCAGCGGAATCCTGAACTGGATTCCTAACCTGATCATTTATACCTTCCGTTTCATCAGTGCTCTGGCTGTAGTCTTGTACTATGACCCTACCTTTGCCTTATTCGCCCTTCTTGGAATTCCTTTCAGCGCTCTGATGTCCCGTCCCCTTCTTAGGCGGATGCGGAACAACAATGAAAAAAGTGCTGCTATGAATGCCAAAATGTACGGCTTCAACCAGGAAGCCTTTTCCAATATCCAGACCATCAAGGCCTTTGACCTGATCCGGTTTTATACAGAAAAGCTGAAATCCCTGCAAACGGAATACATTGGCATGCGCCTGGAATTTCAGAGAATGTCCATTCTCACTTCTGTGCTTATGTCCATTGTGGGATTTATTGTATCTTACAGCTGCTATGGATGGGGAATTTATCGTGTGTGGAGTAATGTTATCAGCTACGGAACCATGACCATGTTTCTGTCTCTGTCCGGCACATTGACAAGCTCTGTAAACTCCCTTGCCAGCCTGGTTCCATCTGCTATTTCCCTGACGATTTCCGCCGGACGTCTTATGGACATTGTGGAAATGCCCCAGGAGGATTACAGTCAGGATGATGCTGTAAATACTTTTGAAAAAAAATATCGTTCAGAGGGCTTCGGGCTTTCCATGGAGCATCTGAACTATACTTATCGTTCCGGAACTCATGTATTCGCAGACGCTTCTCTGGAAGCATACCCGCATGAGATCGTAGCTCTGGTAGGGCCTTCCGGCAAGGGAAAAACAACTATGCTGCGGCTGATTCTTTCTCTTTTGTATGCGCAAAGCGGCACCTTCCATATCTGTGCCGGACAAAATCATGAAAAACAGGTTCCTATGTCACCGTCCACCAGAAAGCTGTTCTCCTACGTGCCTCAGGGAAACACCATGTTCTCGGGCACTATTGCAGAAAATATGCGAAATGTAAAACCAGATGCCACAGATGAGGAAATTGTAGAAGCTCTAAAGCTTGCCTGCGCATGGGATTTTGTGGAACAGCTGCCCGATGGTATCCAAAGCATTGTGAAGGAACGGGGCGGCGGCTTTTCGGAGGGTCAGGCACAACGGCTTTCCATTGCAAGAGCACTGCTTCGCAAATCTCCCATTTTGCTTTTGGATGAGGCAACCTCCGCACTGGACGTAGCTACAGAGCGCAAGGTGCTTCGAAATATTATGCAGGATACTTATCCAAGAACCTGCATTGTGACAACCCATCGCCCAACCGTGTTAAATATTTGTACAAGGGTTTATGCTATAAGGGATAAAAAGTGTGAAGTGCTTGATGAAGTGGAAATTGAAAGAATGATGCGGGAATTTTAAAAGAGACGCAAAATCCGTAGTGGGTTCTGCGCCTCTTCTTTTTAGTTCACTGAATAAGTAAATCCTGTCATCTTAAGATCATCAATGCTTGTTCCATGATTCAGATGAATTCCGATAGTCAGCGGATTCGATGCTGTACTTGCAAATGTAAAGGTAGCAGTCTGACCGGACCAGGATGTCTGAACAGAAGCATCATCTGTCTCGGCCTGATCTACATTGTCATTGAAGGTAACATTTAATGTAATCGTTCCATTTATGCCAGACCAGTTAGCCATTGCAAGTCCCTTGCCGCCATTTGTTCCCCATCTGTCCCAAACACCATAATAAGTCACATTCAGGGTTCCTGCAGCACCACTGGCTGCATACACGCCCTCTGCCATTCCGGAATCTACAGATACTACAGGTTTCTTATATGTGTTCATCATAAATATCTCCTCTCTTTTGAAATACTATTTTATTATTCTGATGCCTTTTTTTATGTTTTTATAATAATTACTAAATGGCTCAAAGTCAAGTATTTATAGGAATTTCTCACCATTTCCATATAATTTTTGTCTGTTTTTCAGACACGCTCCATTCCTTTTCTTGTGAATTCTTTTATCCAATGCTATAATGATCCTACCAGTCCCTAAAAGCATTAGAACATATTTGAAAGGACAGCTATGAATACAAAAGACAGCTCAAACCAAATAGATATGGAACAGCTCCTTCAGGATGGAAATATCCTGAAGCTCAAGCCTCAGGGCTACAGCATGTACCCCCTTTTCATTCCCGGCAGAGATGAAGCTCTGATCCAGCAGGCAGCTTTGGAATCCCTTCGTAGAAATGATGTGATTCTATATCGCCGTGATCATAGTATTCTTGTCCTGCACCGCATCTGCCGCATTGCGCCTGAGGGGATCTACATGGTAGGTGACAATCAGTCTGAGGTGGAAGGTCCCCTTCGCCCGGATCAGATACGTGGAAAGCTGGTAGGCTTTATCCGGAAGGGAAAAAATTTTTCTGTCAAAAATCCACTTTACCGTTTTCTTTCCTTTCTATGGCTTACCATGCTTCCCATACGGCCTGTATGCTTCCGGCTGACAGCCTTACTGCGCAGACTGCTGCAGCACACCCCTTTTGCATAAGGTTTCCACTACCATTTGCACATCCTCCAGAACCTCTTCCTTTTTTATTCCATATTCAC
>CAKRKL010000100.1 GCA_934358405.1 uncultured Blautia sp. | reverse complement strand
TCCGCAGTCTGCATTATTTATCTGTACAACGGACAGCAGGGGAAAAAGCACAGAACCTTTTCCAAATGGTTTTTCTACATTTTTTACCCGGCACATCTGCTGATTCTGGGACTGCTGCGGCTTGCGCAATAAATCATAATATGCTAAAATAGAACAAGATTGGAGGGGCAAAGGAATTTGCCCCTCATTTTGACTTTTAAAGAAAGGACGCATTCTATGTTTCGTGTAATTCCGGGAAATTTTTTTGTTCCATTGTCATCACCAAACCGAATTGTATATTGGGAATGCATCAGCCGGCTTTTTTCCATAATGGAACGTCAGCTTTCCTTTGGTGTAGAAAGAGAGGTACTGGTAGATGAACTGGAATTTTATTTTAACCAGGAAAATGCAGCCCAGCTGGTGGAAGAGGAATTTCAGGCATATGACAGCCGAAGCCGTGCCAATGGGATTCTGCGCCGTCTGGAATACTATGGCTGGATTGAGGTAGAGACAGACAAAAGCTATGTGCAGAGAGTGAATTTCAAAGAGTATGCAGTAAGAGTGATCAAGACTTTGCTGGACATTGCAGATGGTAAACAGATTGAGTATCAGGGCTACATTTATACTATATACAGTCTTGTGAAGGGCACTATGGACAAGCCAGGAATTGTGCTGATGCAGATCTGGGAAAATACAGACCTTCTGCTCACAGGCCTGAAAAACCTGAACTCCAATATCAAGCATTACATTGATGAGCTGACCAGGCACAGTACTGTAGCAGAAATCATGGATGCGCTTTTTAACGATTATATTACCAATATTGTGGACAAGGCCTATCACCGTCTGCTTACCTCCGATAACGTGTCCAAGTTCCGTCCTGAGATTATTTCACGCCTGGAAGAAAAAAGCCATGAGGAGACGTTTCTGGAAGAGGCTGCAAGGGAGATTGCAGCTATCCGGGAGGTATCTGTGGAAGAGGGGAGGGAGCTTACCTATCGCTATCTCCATGAGATCATAGAAGCTTTCCGTGGGATGGATGATATTCTTCAGGAAATCAACCAAAAAAATACCCAGTATCAGAGGGCTGCCATAAGCCGTGCCAAATTTTTGCTTGCAGGAAATGAAGATGTGCGTGGTCAGCTGAAGGAGATTCTTATGGGAATCAACGAAGAAATCAACCGGGAAAACATGGATCTTGGAGGTATTTATCGCATTGATTTCCTGGATGACCTGGTACAGATTTACCAGTGCTCCATTCTGGAACAAAGCTCCTTGTATCTTGCCGTGGAAGGCAAAGGGGAATTTAACCCTGCAAGCCTTGATGAGAAAGAACCAGACGAGGAAATGCGCCGGGAAAAAATGCGAAAGATGGCAGAAAAAATCCAGAAGGTGATCAGCGTGGAGAAAATTCAGGATTATATGGATCAACAGCTGGGAAATAAGAACGAAATGAATGCCAGTCAGCTGCCCCTTTCCAATGAAGATGATTTTATCAGGCTGATCTATACCAGGCTTTATGGGCAGCGGAAAAATATGGGATATACAGTTGAAACAATGGAAGTACGGGAAATGAACGGCTACCGTTTCAAAGATTTTCGGATACGGAGGAAAGAAAATGGAATTTCTGGAAGGAATGCTTCAAAAAGAGAAGGATAATTTCGGCAGAGTCTGCAACCGTCTTCTGGGAACCTGCTTTTTGTGCAAAGGAAACCAGAATACAAAGCCGGATTATTATTTTGTGCTGAAATACCGTAAGGAGTTTAAGGAATATTTAGGAGTGCTGGGGTATCGTCTGGAGATCAACGAGGAATACGGAGTAGTCCAGCTGACCAGCCCTCGTGGAATCAACCGCATGAATCTGAAGCTTTACGATTCCATTGTGCTTTTGCTTCTTCGGATTCTTTATGATGAAAAGAAACGTGAGCTTTCAGCTTCAGAAGAGGCAATCGTTAGTCTTGGAGATATTCAGGAGCGCTTTCTGAGCCTGAATATCCGGGAAAAAATAATTGATAAAACTACCATGCGTAATGCATTGTGTCTGTTCCGCAGATACCAGCTTGTAGAACTTTTGGATAAGGATTTAGGGGATGAGGAGTCAAGGGTTCTGATCTACGACTCCATTCTTATGGCAGTGCGCGTGGATGATATTAAAGCTGCATTTGAGAAACTGGAAACGTACAGAAAGGGAAAGAACAGAAGCAATGAAGAAACTGACGAGGATGAAGCTGATTAACTGGCACAGGTTTAATAATTGTACCATAGAGTTTGGAGATTCCACTCTTTTATCCGGTGAAAACGGCGCAGGAAAATCCACTCTTCTGGATGCGATACAGTTTGTGATTCTCTGTTCCACCGGCTATTTTAACAAGGCTGCCCATGAGAATGGCAAGCGAAAGCTTACCGGATATATCCGCTGCAAAACAGGAAAAGAGAACCAGCCTTACGAGCGTACTGGTGAAATCAGTGCTCATATTGCCCTGGAATTTTATGAGGAAAGTAAGGACAAATATTTCATTATTGGGGCAGTTGTGGACTCTTCTTCTGAGGAACAGGAGACTACAGTTCGCTATCTGATGGAGAATACCAGGATATCTGATGACCTGTTTCTTTATGGAAACCAGGTAAAGTCTATTGCAGAATTCCGAGGCTCCAACATTGATATACGCCAGTGGTGCAAGACCAATGTGGAAGCCCGCAAAATGGTAACCGCAAGGCTGGGAAGAATCGAGGATAAGTTCTTCCGCCTGATTCCAAAAGCCCTTGCATTTAAACCCATTGATGATATCAAGGATTTTGTTTATTCGTATGTTCTGGATGAGAAAGAAGTAAATATTGAGGTCCTTCGGGAAAATGTACGTACTTACCAGGATATGGAACGTACCCTTGATAATGTGAAAAAGAGAATGAAAAAGCTGGAGCATATCCAGGAGCTTTACAAGCGCGTACAGGAATATATGGAGAAAGACCGAATGTACGGGTATTTCCTGAAACGTAGTGAGCTGGATATGATAGAAAGCCAGCTTGGCAGTAATGAGACTGCAAAAAAGAGTGAGGAAATCCGTCTTTTCCAGGCAAATAATCAGTTGGAAATGCTTGAGAAGGAGCGCAAAGAAAAGCAGGAAATTGCAACAAATATCAGGGTGGAATTGCGTCATAACCAGGAGTTTGTAGCTCTGGAAGAAGAGAAAAAAGAACTGGAAAGACTGAAGAACAAGCAGAAGAGTGCCCTGGAAGAAGAGAAAGAATTGCAAAAAAGCGTGATTCAGGCTGCAAGGGACAGTGAAAGGCTATTAAGAACTACAGGTACAGAGCCTTTTTCCTGTATCCGAGAATACAGAAAAAAGCTTCAAACTCTGGATGGTGATGTGAATATAGCTGAAATAAAGAGTCTTACCGATGAAGTGATCCACTTCAAGCAGAAACGCTATGGAGAGCTTCAGGAAGAACAGGCTCAGCTGAAAATCCAGCTGAATCAGAACTATACGGAACGGGAGAAATTAAGCAAAAAAATCAATAAATTAAAACGCAAAAAGCTGACATATCCATCTGGTGTAGAGCTTCTTGTGGAATCTGTACAGGAAGAGCTGGCAGCTCTCGGAAGAGAAATCCAGCCTGGAGTGCTCTGTGAAATGCTGGAGATCAAGGATGAAGAATGGCGAAATGCGGTGGAGGGCTATCTGAATACACAGCGCTTCTACGTGCTTGTAGAACCAGAGAATTTCGATATTGCTCTTGGTATTTATGAGCGTCTTCGAAGAGAGAAAAAGGTTTACGGAGTAGGTCTTATTAACACAAAAGATCTGGAAAAATACAACACAGCGCCTGCCGGGACTCTGGCAGAAGTGGTTACTTCCCAGAACAAATATGCCCGCCAGTACAGCAATATGATTCTGGGAAAAGTGCAGATGTGTGAGTGCTGCGAGGATCTGAAAAAGTATTCCATTTCCATTACAAAAGGCTGCATGCGCTATCAGAATCGTGTGGCCAGCGCCATAAAACCAGAGGTGTTTCGCGTCCCATTTATTGGAAAAAATGCTTTTACCGTACAGCTGGTACAGGCAGAGGAAGAGCTCCGGAAGCTAAGCGAAGCAATGGAAAATCAGGAAAAGCAGCTGGCTGGTATGAAAGAGAGTTTGGGACTTCTTTCTACCGAATGTGATGTGGATATTAAGTATCGCCTGGATGTAATCAGTACTCTTCGTATGGTAAATGAATCCATTGAAAAATGCGAGGAAAATATTCGGAAACTAAAAGAAAACTCTACCTTGATCCAGAAACAGATACAGCTGGAGGAACTGGAAAAAGTGCTTAGAGAGTTGGATTCCACCATCAATTCTGACAGAGAAAAAATCGGTGGAATGCGCACCAGGATTCAGGATCTGCTTGCCCGCCAACAAACACTTCTGGAAAAACAGGTATCAGGTAAAAATGAGGTAACAGTTCTTGGTGCAGCTGCGAAAGACCGTCTGAACACCTGGAATCAGGAATATGAGAAAGCCCTGGGAGCAAGAACAATTGAACAGTTCCAGAGTGAATACTTTTATAAGCAGCCCTCTAATAAGAGAAAATATAACAGTGACAGATGCCAGAATGCCAAAGATAATATGGTAAATGCCATGATGGAATATAAGACCGAGCATGATTTTGGCGCAGCTGCCAGCCTGGACGGTTTTCCGGAATTTGAGGCTGTATATGAACGGCTGAAAAACTCAGAGCTGCTTGATTATGAAGAGAAAGTGCAGTCTGCCCGTGAAGCCGCAGAAACAGAATTTCATGAGCAGTTCCTGGCAAAATTACAGGAGAATATGAAGCTTGCCCAAGGTGAATTTAAGGAATTAAACAAGGCATTAAAGGGCATTGATTTTAGCAGTGAACGCTATGAATTCCAGTTTATGCCAAGTAAAAAATACCGCAATTATTATGAGATGATCATGGATGATTTTAATGTAATACAGGGCGAATCTCTGTTTTCCGGAATCTTTCATGAGACGCATAAAGAAGTAATCGAAGATCTGTTTGAACAGCTTTCGGTAAGTGGAGACAACAGTGCTCAGGCTCTTGATGAGTTTACAGATTACCGTACTTATATGGATTATGATATTAAGATCATACACAATGACGGTACCTATTCTTACTATTCCAAGGTATGTGAGGAGAAGAGCGGCGGCGAGACACAGACTCCGTTCTATGTGACTGTGGCAGCTTCTTTTGTGCAGCTTTACAGTAATAATATTGGGGGTGAGGCAGCAGGACTGGTGTTGTTTGATGAGGCGTTTAACAATATGGATGACGAGAGAATCGGCGGTGTGCTGGAGTTCCTCCGCCGTCTGCCATTGCAGCTGATCATTGCCGCTCCGCCGGATAAGATCCAGTATATTGGTCCTTCCATGGATGAGATCATGCTGGTCATGACGGATCAGAAGCAAAGCTATGTGGAGGAATATCACAATATAATATAGTAACGCAGAGGAGGTAATGCATATGACAACATTGGAAATTCTGGATCGTTTGCAGGGTGATGCACTGAAAGATGGCGAACTTCGAAGAAAGCTTCTGGCAACTCGTCTGGAAAAGGATCCTCTCACTGTTTTTTGCAGATTATGCAGGAAACTTGGTTATGAATTGTATGAAATGGATCTGGTATCCGCCGGAGAAGATTTCTATGCAACCATGCGTCGCAGTACCAATGGAGGGGGAGAAAATTCTCCGAAGCTGGAGGGTGAAGATGACTTTTATGAGCTGCTTATGGCAAGTCTTGAAGCAGCTGACAAGGGAAAATAGGAAGTGTATATGGCAGAATTAACTGAACTGCAGGAAAAGTTATTTGAACTGCAGGATATAAAATACCGTGATTTTCACAGTAAATTAATGCCTGGAATAAAGAAAGAAACTATCATTGGAATCAGGGTTCCAGTCCTTCGGAAGTTTGCAAAAGAGTTTGCGAAAACGCCGGAAGCAGAGCTGTTTTTACAGCAGCTTCCACATCGGTTTTATGAAGAAAACAATCTTCATATGATGCTGATCACAGAAATAAAAGACTATTCGAAATGTATGAAAGAAGTACAGCGTTTTCTTCCATATATCGATAACTGGGCTACCTGTGATTTTCCGGAACCGAAATGCTTTAGAAAAAACAAAGAAGCGGTGCTTGCAAAGATCCGCGAATGGCTGGAATCTTCCGAAACTTATACAATTCGCTATGGTATCGGTATGCTGATGCGCCTTTTTCTGGATGAGGATTTTTCGCCGGAATATCTTAAGCTAGTGGCTGATGTACAGTCACAGGAATATTATGTAAACATGATGATAGCCTGGTATTTTGCTACAGCGTTGGCGAAACAGTGGGAGGAAACGGTGCCTTATATGGAAGAACACAGGCTGCCAGAGTGGGTGCACAAAAAGACTATTCAGAAAGCGGTAGAGAGTTACCGGATTACACCGGAACAGAAGGAATATTTGAAAAGATTCCGGCAGAAACAGGATTTTATGGTTTAGAGATTAAGAAATAAAAAACGCCAGAATGAAAAGCTTTATGGTGAAGATAAAGCAAATTTCATTCTGGCATTTTGTATTTACGCAAGCATAAGATTTGGGTGTCTGCCGTAAATTAGCGGAAGCTCTTCAGCCAGTTCACAAGAGAATCATGCCAGATGTTGTCGTAAACAGTTTTCTTCATCTGGTCGGTTACCGGACCATTGTTTGCCATTTTTGCAAGGATGCAGGCCTGGAGCTCTTCGACAGTCATGTCCTCTGGGGACTTGGACCAGTCTACAGCTGCTTCGGATACAGCTGTTTCGGATACAGCTGTTTCGGATACAGCTGTTTCGGATACAGCTGCTTCGGATACAGTTGCTTCGGATACAGCCACATCGGATTTTTCGGAAGCAGGCTCGGCCGTGGCAACAGTATTAGTTGATGTACTATCAGCAACTTTTTCAGAAGCATTTTCAGGCATTTTCACATTCATTTCTACAGGTTTATACTCAGGCATATCCCCTGCTGGAACCCAGATGTTGCCGCTGTTTCCCGCAACAGTTACATGAATGCGACCGTTTTCCACAGGCACTTTTTCCCCGGTCAGGGTACCTATATATTCAGCTGCATTTCCGGCAGCCAGACTCATGGAAGCTGCATTATCATCGTTGTTTACAGTTACGATCACGCGAACTCCATCAAGGTCACG
>CAKRKL010000099.1 GCA_934358405.1 uncultured Blautia sp. | reverse complement strand
GATGATATAAGTGACTAAAGATCAGAAAGGATTAAGGACCTTACATGGATAGTATTATTTTTGATGTTGACGGCACCATATGGAATTCCACAGATGTTGTGGCACAGGCATGGAATAAAGTTTTAGAAAAAGAACAGCTTGACATTCGGGTAACAGCCGATCAGCTGAAGGGGCTTTTCGGACGTCTGCTTCCTGATATTGCCCGGGTTATTCTCCCTGAGTGTTCAGAAGCTGAACAGCTTCGGATCATTGATATTTGCTGCGAAGAGGAGCATGCCCTGCTTCGTAAAAAGGGCGCACCTGTTTACGAAGGGCTTGAGGATACCTTGAAAGAGCTGAGCAAGCGCTACCCTCTTTTTGTTGTAAGCAACTGCCAGGCCGGATATATTGAGCTTGTCTTTGAAAAAACAGGACTGGGACAATATTTTACAGGACATCTTTGTCCCGGAGATACCGGTGAGGCTAAGGCTGCCAATATTCAGACTGTTGCGAAAAGATATAATCTGAAAGCACCTGTATATGTAGGTGATACCTTCGGGGATTACCAGGCATGTCAGGAGGCAAAAGTGCCATTTGTATTTGCTTCTTACGGATTTGGACAGGTGGATACACCGGATTATGTAATTAAGAAGCCGGCAGATTTGTTAAACATTTTCTGATTTTTGCTGTTATATAAAAAAGCGCCTGCATCCCGAAATCCACCGGGTGCAGGCACTTTTGGTTTTATTTTCTACATTTTTTCCGAATAAGAACGATCATAATTATAAAGATAACAAGCACTGCTACCAGATAAATAATATCATAGGCATAGCTTGTGATTACCATATCCAATCCGGTAAGCACTCCGAAAATAAGCAAAGCCACACCGGAAATCAGCTGGATTTTTTTCTCATCGTAAAGCTTCTTGCGCTCAGCAGCATTGCCGCCCTTCATCAAAATATCTCCATGACCTGTAAGAAGCATAACTCCCATTACAAGAGCTGCTACTGTCAGTATCATATCAAAGGAATCCATGTTCATATTAGCTTACTCTCCACTTCTTTTGTTTTAAAAGATCGTAATTGTCATTTAATAAAAGCATACGATTGGCACACTGGAATCAATTATGCTGTATAAGGTAGCAGCTGCATCCAATGGCATATTGATACATCCATGTGATCCTGCGTAGGTATAGCGATCCCCACCGAAATAAGCCTGCCAGGTAGCATCGTGGAAGCCAATTCCTCCGTTGAACGGCATCCAGTAAGTAACCTGTGTCTCATATTCATAAGTGCCATCTGGTTTCTTCGCACCGCGAAGAACATCCGGACTCTTCTTATAATACAAAGTAAATATTCCAGGAGGAGTAGCTCTGTCATCATAGCGGATATCACCTGAAACAATATCAGAATCAAAAATAATACTTCCGTTCTGGTAATAGTACATGTGCTGACTGCTCAGATCAACTTCAATATAAGTACTTCCAATGTCGTTATATCCATATGCATTAGCTCTCATGGAATAAACAGGCTCGCGGGTAATCTGTGTTCCGGTACGGATTTCCTCTGTAAGCTGCGTTGCCTCTGCATCCTGATCAATCTTCCAGCCGTATGCAGAGCCATATACAGAAACGGTTCTTCCGCTTGTAGTATTAAAGGAGCGGGTAGTTCCTACTGTATTGTGCTCACTTGCAAGCTGTGCCACAAAGTCCTTAACATGCTGGGTAAAGGATGCATCATCCTGTATCAGCTGTCCTTTCTCATCAAACTGCAGCCAGCCCTTCAGTGTATTTCCGTCAAGAGTCACTGTCTGATCTCCAAAGGTATAGGTAATGCTTGCTTTCGTATAATTATTATAGGCATCTCTGGTAGCCTGTAATGTAGAGTCCTCACTGGTCACTGCTGCCACTGCATACACATCCGGTGTGCTTCCAAGATCAATGCTGGTCTGGCTACCGGAAATAGCCAGATCAAGTGCCTTATATGCTTCCTTCACCTTCAGCTTGCTTCCCTCAGTTTCCGGAACAATGGTAAATTCCTCTCCGTTCATCGCCACATAGGCATTCTCAGGCTCCACCTGGTTCTCAGGCTGTGCACAGCTCAGGGCTTTCACCTGGCTCTGAAGAAGATTCTTGTCAAAGGTTACCTTCTCCTGTGTGGTGTAGCTTCTTGTTTCCATAAAGCCTCTCACCCACTCATAAGGCTTCTGCTGCTTCAGAAGTGCCAGCACCTCTCCGTCAGATATATACTGATAGCCGATCTGGCTTCCGCTGATGCTCTGTGGCTCCTGATTCCTTGAGCTTATCTCAATAGAATAGTCCTCTACCTTGTCGGCGATTATCTGTTCAGCCTCATAGGCAGTCTTATTGGAACAGTTAACCCCATTAATGTACGTCCCTTCAAAAAAGCGATCTGCATAATAATAGGTGACTGCACCATAGGCGCAGCCTGCTGTCATAGCCATAATAGCCATAACAAGTCCTGTTACCTTCAGTCCCTTATGCTTCTTTTTCTGAACAGGAATAACCTTCTCATCCAGTTCTTCCTCTGAAATAGGAACATAGGCGATTCTGGCAGGACGGGCAGAACGCGCTGCAGGGCGGGCACTTTTCTTGTTTCCCTGACGGCTGCGGCTCTTCCTGGAATGAGAGGGAAGCTCTTCTGACTGGGATTCTTCTTCCTCTTCACTGTCCTCATGAATAGTATTCTGCTCATCCGGCAGTTCCCTGGAATCACCTTCATTATCCTCGCCATATTCTGCGGAAGCCTGGTCATCATATTCCTCTTCCTCAGGATATTCTTCCGGGTAATCCTCTTCTATAAAATCATCCTCTGTGGAATCATCCTCTTCTATAGAATCGTCTTCTGTAAAATTATCCTGATCATGGGCATCTTCTGTATCATCCCAGGAATCAAACTCCTCAAATGACTGCGTATCCTCTTCCTCAAAAAAATCAGCGTCATGGAATTCATCCTCTGAATTCACTTCCAGATCTGCCATGGCTGCATCTATTTTGTCTTCAAAGCCTCCCGGGCTTCTCTGAGTACGCTTTTCGTCCTTACTCATGTATAAATTTCTCCTCTTATAAACACTGCTGTTAACTTCACCATGTCTGGCAAAACCTTTTTTATTATAACATATATTTTCCAATTTGCATCTTAAAATGTATATTTCCTATGTATTTTTCAAGCTGGCTTTGAGAAAATAAAGATTCTTCCCAGATATTTAAAAAAACCTCTGATTCAAACAGAAAAAATGTGTCAGGTGGAAGAATTGCATCTATTATTGCATCTATTCCATCTGACACATCTATCTTAGTACATTCCAGCTATAGGATTGTAATCCTAATTTTTCCTATATGTCCATTTACCCTTCAGACAGGTGTTAATTTTTTCTTCATGTCCTTCATCACATAGAAATACAATATGATCAGAAGTGCTGTGGCAACTACCCAGGCAAACGGACTTGCCATGCATGCCATGGTATAGCTTTTATTATTGGCTGCAACGATAGCCATCACACCTCTTCCAACAAGCTCTGCCACTCCGGAGAGCATAGGAAGAAGTCCATAGCCCATCCCCTGGAATCCATTGCGGTAGCAGTTTACCACATACAACGGGACCAGAAATATTCCCACACATCGGAGGTAGGTGTCCACCATAGGGATAACCTCTTCGGCATTGTCTGAGATAAACAGATAGGAAAAATACTTGCCTGCAAAGAAAAGTATAAAGCCTGCAATTACCGCATATGCGCATCCGATCACGTCCGTTGCCCTAAAGCCCTGACGTACACGGTCCAGCTTTCCGGCTCCAATATTCTGTGCATTGTATGTAGAGATTGTAGTTCCAATGGCAACAAATGCCTGTGTGAAAATATTCTCAATCTTGTTTCCGGCAGTAAAGGCTGCGACTGCATAAGATCCCAGAATATTCAAAGCGCTCTGCACCATCATAGTTCCAATTGCAGTAATAGAGTACTGAAGGCCCATTGGAATTCCTACGCTGATCTGCTTTCTGGCAATGTCCTTATCAAAATACCAGTCTTCCTTTTTCATCCGAAGCTCCGGAACAGCCTTCCATATATAGACCAGGCAGAGAACTCCGGATACTCCCTGTGAAATAACCGTTGCCCATGCGGCACCCGGTGCGCCCCAGTGGAAAAAGATAATAAACACAAGATCCAGAACAATATTAAGGCCTGCCGCCAGGATCAGAAAGTACAAAGGTGTCTTACTGTTTCCTAAGGCTCTTAATATACTGGAAACCAGATTATAAAGCACCTGGGTAAAAATACCGGCACAAATGATCATAATATAACCATATGCCCCGTCAAAAATATCCTCCGGTGTGTGCATAAAAACAAGCAGGCTGTGCATTCCAAGCATACTGACCGCAGTCATGATCACTGCGATTACAGCGGAAAGAATAGCTGCATTTCCAACGGTCCTTCGCATCTCGTCCATTCTTCCTGCGCCAAACTTCTGGGAGGTAAGTACTGTAAAGCCTGTGGTCAGCCCCATCAAAAAGCCAATAATAAGAAAGGTAATAGTACCTGTTGCGCCTACTGCCGCCAGGCCCTTGGTGCCTACAAACTTTCCTACTATGACCGCATCCGCCATGCTGTAAAGCTGCTGAAACACATTGCCGATAAAAACCGGAATGGTGAAATTCAGCAGCATTTTCATAGGCTTTCCCACAGTCATGTCTGTCTGCATTTTATGTATCCTCCATATGAAAAAAATATTGTTTGAGAGCGATTATATTCCATATTTTCTTTACTTTCAAGCCCCTTTTTAAGAAATTTTTGAATTACCCGAAAGGCCAAAAAAGGTGCAGCCCCTTTTAGAAGCTGCACCCTGAATAAACATATCACTTTATTTCTCAACAAGAAGGGACTTTCCTGTCATCTCAGCCGGCTGCTCCATGCCCATAAGCTGGATCAGGGTCGGGATGATATCTGCAAGGCATCCGTTCTCGCGAAGTGTATACTTCGGATCTGCATTTACAAGGATAAACGGAACCGGATTAGTTGTATGAGCAGTATATGGCTCACCTGTCTCATAATCAACCAGCTGCTCTGCATTACCGTGGTCAGCGCAGATGAACATCTGTCCGTCAACCTCTTTGAGAGCTTCAACAGCCTTGCCTACGCACTGGTCAACAGTCTCAACAGCCTTAATTGCAGCTGCCTCAACACCTGTATGTCCAACCATATCCGGGTTTGCAAAGTTGATAATGATCACGTCATATTTCTCAGATTTGATTGCTTCAACAAGCTTCTCACAAACCTCAGGAGCGCTCATCTCAGGCTGAAGGTCATAAGTAGGAACCTTCGGAGATTTCACAAGGATTCTGTCCTCGCCCTTATTTGGTTCCTCAACGCCGCCATTGAAGAAGAAGGTTACGTGAGCATATTTCTCAGTCTCAGCGATACGTGCCTGAGTCATGTTATGAGCTGCAAGGTACTCGCCGAATGTATTATGAAGCTGAACCTTATGGAATGCAACCAGCTTATTGCCGATAGTATCATCATAGTCAGTGAAGCATACATATGTGAGGTCAAGTCTCTTCTCTCTTGCGAAGCCTGCGAACTCATCATCACAGAAGGCTCTTGTGATCTCGCGGGCACGGTCAGGACGGAAGTTAAAGAATACAACAGAATCTTTATCAGAAACAACAGCAACCGGCTTGCCATCCTTCTCGATCACAGTCGGAAGTACGAACTCATCTGTCTTGCCGTCATCATAGGAAGCCTGTACAGCCTCAGCTGCATCTGTTCCTTTCACACCTTCACCCTTGGTAAGTGCATTGTAAGCAAGCTCAACACGATCCCAGCGATTGTCACGGTCCATTGCATAGTAACGTCCGGAAACAACACCGATCTCACCTACTCCAAGCTCATCCATCTTCGCCTGAAGCTGCTGGATGTATCCCTTTCCGGAAGCCGGAGGAGTATCACGGCCATCAAGGAAGCAGTGTACATAAACCTTCTTAAGTCCCTCTTTCTTAGCCATCTCAAGAAGTCCGAAAAGGTGAGTGATGTGGCTGTGAACGCCTCCATCAGAAAGAAGTCCCATAAAATGGATAGCAGAATCATTGTCCTTGGCATTCTTCATAGCTGCAAGAAGTGCCTCATTCTTAAAGAAATCTCCATCCTGGATCTCTTTGGTAATTCTGGTAAGCTCCTGATATACAATACGGCCTGCGCCCATATTCATATGTCCTACCTCTGAGTTACCCATCTGGCCCTCCGGAAGACCTACAGCCAGTCCGCTTGCATTACCTTTTACGAAAGGATACTCAGCCATCAGCTTGTCCATGACAGGTGTATTAGCTTCGTATACAGCGTTTGCATCATGTCTGTCATTCAGACCGTATCCATCAAGAATCATTAAAACCGTTGGTTTCTTGCTCATAATGTTCTCCTTTATGCGATAAAAAATTTCCCGGCTGCTGATTACCTGATAAACAGCAGCTTTTCCTTTATTTGTTACTCCTTATATATAGTATCAAAAATCTGGGATTTTTCAATCACAAATTTATTTTTATTTTCCATAAACGCGAATTGTCTTGGAAATACGCTTTACAGCTGATTTATTGGAGAGCTCCTGAACTGCCGTCTTAAAGTCTCCCTCCCGAACCTTGGCTGTGATCACAACTACCTCTGCAAGATGATCATCCTGGCTCTGGCTGTCACGCTGGATGATCTGGGCAACGCTCACATGATATTTGGCAAAAACCTCTGTCATCTCAGCCAGCACACCACAGCGGTCCTCTACATGAAGACGCAGGAAATAGCGATTGTAGGTATCTTCCATTTTTTTCACAGGAAGATGCTTGTAGCAGGTACAACCGATACGTCCGCAGCAATTTGCCTGAATATTGCGGACAATATCAAAAATATCGCCAACTACAGCACTGGCAGTTGGAAGCTCTCCTGCCCCACGTCCGAAGAACATAGCATCTTCAACAGCATCGCCATGTACAAAAACTGCATTATAGGAGTCATTTACGGAAGCCAGAGGATGATCACTTGGAATCAGCATTGGGCATACATAAGCTTCCACACCGGTGTCTGTATTGCGCGCAACTCCAAGAAGCTTGATAGCACAGCCCATTTCTTTGGCGTAGCGGATATCCTTGGCGGAAATCTTTGTGATTCCTTCAATATAAACATCATCAAA
>CAKRKL010000098.1 GCA_934358405.1 uncultured Blautia sp. | reverse complement strand
CTGTAAAAATGAGAAGAAAACTGTAGATGGTTTTTATGACGGAGACGGTGTTTATAAGGTAAGATTTATGCCGTCCTTTATAGACGAGTATACCTTTGAAATTGAGGCTTCCTTTGATGTTAAGGCGGGGGAAGAAGATAATGCTGGAAATGCAGCGGCAGGCAGTTTCACTGTAACTTCTCCTTCAGCGGACAACCATGGTCCGGTGCGTGTTGCGGGTACATATTATCTTGCCTATGAGGATGGAACACCCTATCATTGCATTGGAACAACCTGTTATGTATGGAATCTGCAGAACGAAGAATTACAGAGGCAGACACTGAAAACTCTGGAGGAAAATGCGTTTAACAAAATTCGTTTCTGCATTTTTCCAAAGCACTATGACTACAACCTTCATGAACCGATTACTTATCCTTATGAAGGAACTCCCTGCGATAATTCTGAATTAAATGAGAACAATTTTGCCGAATACAACGGCTGTGCCCCAGGCAATGACTGGGATTTTACCAGATTCAATCCAGCCCATTTCCAGCATATTGAAAAGTGTATTCAAGCACTCATGAATCTGGGAATCGAAGCAGATCTGATTGTAATGCATCCATACGACAGATGGGGCTTTTCCATGATGAAAGCAGAAGATGATGACCGCTACTGGAAGTATGTTCTGGCACGCTTTTCTGCATATCGAAACGTATGGTGGTCACTGGCAAATGAGTACGATCTGATGCATGAAAAGACTCTTGCAGATTGGGAAAGATATGCCGCAATCATCTGTGAAAAAGACCCTTATCATCACCTGAGATCTATTCATAACTGCAAAGCTTACTACGACTATAACCTGCCCTGGATAACCCACTGTAGTATTCAGAGAACGGAAACCTACCGATCTTCAGAACTGGTAAATGAGTGGCGCGAAAAATACCATAAGCCGGTAGTTCTGGATGAAATCTGCTATGAAGGAAACATCCAATTTGGCTGGGGAAATATCAGCGGAGAGGAAATGACCAGAAGATTTTGGGAGGCATTCTGCCGTGGCGGATATCCGGGACACGGTGAAACCTATCTCAGCCCGGATCGGATTCTATGGTGGTCTCATGGCGGAGTTCTCCACGGAACCTCCCCGGAGCGTATTAAATTTCTGGCAAGAATCATGGAGGAAACGCCAGGTCTTGGAGTAGAACCAATGCTGTGCAAATGGGATGAGGTAGCCTGCCGCGCAGCTGGCTTCCCGGCAAGAAAAGACTATTTTATTTACTACTATACCTTCATGCGTCCGAGCTTCCGGGATTTCTATTTTGACGATACCACAGAGTATCACGTAGAAATCATTGATACCTGGGAAATGACCATCACCGACGGCGGAATCCACAAAGGAAAATTCCGTGTACAGCTTCCAGGAAAAGAATATATTGCAGTGAGAATCAAGGCAGTACAATAAAGTAACTGCCAGAGCAAGCTTAAAAAATCATTCCCGCAATCTGCACGCCCTACTTTGCAGTATATTTTGCGGCAAGCTTATTGCTTCGATCTCCATAATTTGCTATGATTTATTTCAGTCAAGAGGATTCTCACTTGACAGATTTTCATTTATGGCGAAGGAGGAGATTATTTGGAAAACAATACCGTAAGTCAAGAGCAAAATCCACTGGGAATAGCTCCCGTAGGAGGATTGATGCTGAAATTTGCCATTCCTGCTATTATCAGCATGCTGGTTAGTGCAATGTATAATATAGTAGACCAGATTTTTATCGGCCAGGGTGTTGGAATGTTGGGAAATGCAGCTACAAATGTAGCATTTCCGGTAACGATTATTGCCACTGCATTAGCTTTGTTTCTTGGAATTGGAAGTGCGTCCAACTATAATCTGGAGATGGGCGCAGGAAGAGAAAAAAAGGCAAGCTCTATAGCAGGAACAGGTCTTTCATCACTGGCGATTACCGGAGGAATCCTTGCAGCTGCCGTGCTGTTATTTTTGCACCCGCTGCTGAATCTATTTGGTGCAACAAAGGATGTTATGCCCTATGCAGTAGATTATCTTGGTATAACAGCTGTAGGCCTTCCGTTTTATATTTTATCTATTGGTGGAAACCATATTGTCCGCGCAGACCGAAGCCCTACATATTCTATGACCTGCGTACTTATAGGCGCTGTAATCAACACAATTCTGGATCCTCTTTTTATTTTTGGCTTTGGATGGGGAATTAAAGGTGCTGCCTGGGCAACTGTAATTGGACAAATAGTTTCCGGAATTTTAGTTGTGGTATACTTTTTGAAATTTCGGAAAATGTATTTGGAGACGAGCATGCTAAAGCCCTCCTGGGAGTGCTTAAAAGCAATTGCTTCGCTTGGAATGGCATCCTGCATTAATCAGATTGCAATGGCGATTGTTCAGATTGCGCTGAATAATATTCTGCGTTATTATGGTGGCTTATCTGTCTATGGAAGTGATATTCCTATTGCATGTGTAGGCGTCATTTCAAAAGTAAATCAGGTATTTATGGCAATTTGTATTGGAATTTCACAGGGCTGTCAGCCAATCTGGGGCTTTAATTACGGTGCACAAAAATATGACCGGGTAAAGCAGGTATATAACTATTCTGCTATAGCATGCACTGCGATTGCCAGTATATTTTTTGTCTGTTTTCAGATTTTCCCTCATCAGATCGTGAGTATTTTCGGAACCGGAAGTGACCTTTATTTTCAGTTTGCAGAACGATATCTGAAGATTTTTATGTTCATGACATTTGCAAATGGAATTCAGCCTATGTCCTCCGGATTTTTCACATCTATTGGAAAAGCAAAGTTGGGAATTGTTATGTCCCTGACCAGACAGGTACTGTTCCTTTTGCCATTGATCGTTGTTTTTTCACTGATAATGGGAATTGACGGAGTTATGTATGCCGGTCCCATTGCTGATGGAGCTGCCCTTGTGCTTGCAATTGTATTTGCAAAAAGGGAGCTTTTGGCTATGAAGAATTAAGGAAGTCAGTAATGAAATATTGACATCCCTTCTCATAAGGAGTAAATTCCAATAAGAGAGTAAAAAATCACAGAAGAGGTATAGATATGCTAAAAGTAGAAAACCTGACTTTTGAAGTGAATGAAGAAGGTAAAAAGCGCTGCCTGGTAAACCACATCAGCTTTGAGGTGAAGGATGGAGAAATGCTGGTAATCACAGGACCGAACGGCGGAGGAAAATCCACTCTTGCTAAGGTTCTTGCCGGCATTGAGAAAGCAGACAGCGGAGAAATTTATCTGGATGATGAGAACATTACAGATTATGATATTGATCACCGTGCAAATGCGGGAATTGGCTATGCATTTCAGCAGCCGCCGCGTTTTAAGGGAATGACAGTTACAAGAATTTTATCTCTTGCAGCAGGTAAAGAGCTGAATGAGGAGGAGAGCTGTAAGCTCCTTTCCGCAGTAGGCCTTTGCTCTGAGGATTATCTGAACCGTCAGCTGGACGGAACTCTTTCCGGCGGTGAAATGAAGCGCATTGAAATTGCCACAGTCCTTGCAAAATCCCATAAGGTAAGTATTTTTGATGAGCCGGAGGCCGGAATCGACCTTTGGAGCTTTTCTATGCTGATCAAACGCTTCGAGGAGATCCATCGCGAGAAAAAGGAGTGCCTGATCCTGATTTCCCATCAGGAAAAAATCATTAATATGGCAGACAAGATCATGGTAATCGAAGATGGTGAAGTGAAGAAATATGGTACAAAAGAGGACGTTTTCCCCACCTTATTTCAGCAGGAAAAATGTCAGAAGTGCATGACAGAAGGAGGTGCGTGCTGATGATAAAAGTAGAGGAAACAACACAGGGCGTGTTGGACAAGATCAGCGAAGGATTTGAACAAAAAGGTGCATATAATCTGCGCCAGAATGGTATTTCCGTCTGTCACGGAGACAGTGAACACATTAAGATCAGGAAAAAAGAGGACAAGCCAGGAATTGATATTTTTATCGACGGACAAACCAGAGGTGAAAAGGTTTTCATTCCGGTTGTAGTAAGTGTGTCAGGAATGACAGATGTGGTTTACAATGATTTTTATGTGGAAGATGGTGCAGATGTTAATATTATTGCAGGCTGCGGAATCCATAACAGCGGATGCAATGAGAGCCGTCATGATGGTATCCATACCTTCCATGTTGGAAAGAATGCGAATGTTCATTATGAAGAAAAGCATTACGGTGAAGGAAACGGAACAGGAAGTAGAATCCTCAATCCGGTAACCAATATTGAAATTGGGGAAAATTCAGTGTTTACTTTGGATACTGTACAGATCAAGGGCGTAGATTCTACAATTCGTACTACCAATGTAGAGATGGACGCAGATTCCAAGCTGTTTGTTCTGGAACGTCTGATGACAGATGGTGAGCAGAAAGCTGAATCAGACATGGAGGTCTGTATGAATGGTGCAGGCTCCTCTGCTCAGATTATTTCACGTTCCGTTGGTAAGGGAAAATCTTCCCAGGTTTTCCATCCGAAGGCTGTTGGAAAAAATAAATGCCACGCTCATATCCAGTGTGATTCTATTATTATGGATCATGCAGAAGTTGGTTCTATTCCAGAAATTCAGGCAAAGCATGTAGATGCGGCTATTATTCATGAGGCTGCTATTGGCAGAATTAATGACGAGCAGCTGCTGAAGCTTCGTACCCTTGGCATGACAGAGGCTGAGGCTGAGAATGTGATTATCGAGAATTTCCTGAGTTAAAAATATAAAAGAACAGAATGTACGAGGCATTCTGTTTTTTTTTTGATAGCCATTAAAGGAAGGCAATATACTACTATGAGTAGAAGGTTGGAAGATTGTGAAATGAGGACACAAATTCTTCACAAAATAATTAGCACTCACCTCTTGACAGTGCTAACAATATGTGTTATATTACATGCATAACAAAGGAGGAATGAGTTATGTTAATGCCTAGTATTTTTGGAGAGAATTTATTTGATGATTGGATGAGATTTCCCACAGAACGTGAGAGCAGCAGAGGTTACAGAAACGCAGAATTAATGAAGACAGACATTAAAGATGTGGATGGTAACTATGAACTGAGTGTGGAGCTTCCGGGATTTCATAAAGAAGATGTGAAGATTCAGCTGAAGGATGGCTACCTTACAATTCAGGCTTCTAGGGCTGAGAATAAAGATGAGAAAGATAACAATGGTAAATATGTTCACAGAGAACGTTACACCGGACAGTGTTCCAGAAGCTTTTATGTAGGCAAGGATTTAGAGCATGAGGACATTCGTGCGAAATATGACAATGGTGTCCTGACCATTACTTTCCCGAAGGAAGCGAAGAAGAAAGAGCCGGAAGAGAAGAAATTTATTTCCATTGAAGGCTAATAAGTATTTTATTATTTCCATAGATTGTGCGTTTGCCGTGAACCAGAAGCGGCGGCTGGCGTAAAGAATCCCATATGACTGCAAAACTATTTGATAACAGCTTCTTTTACATAGATTCCTGTAATTTTAAACAAATTTCCTAATTAATATAGATTGTTTCATACCCCCATTGCCTGTCGGCTTTTGCCGACAGGCTTTTTCCTTTTATGTCAACATTATTCAGATTTCTATCTTTTATTGCGTACACAATGGATGTACGGTATAATAAATACATCATCACTATATTAGAGCCTGTTTAAAAAGAGGTATGTATGGAAAAAGGAAAAAAATCAACGTGCAAGTATCATACACCGTTACTGATTGTAATGCTTACCTACGAGGATCAGACCGTTGGAAACGCATATGAGATTTTTGATGCATATAAGGATTCCGACGCAGAATACTGGGGTTTCAAGGAAGAACCCCTTTCGCTTTCTCAAATGAAGGAACTTTATGCTTATATGAAAAGCTGTGGTAAAAAAACAGTTCTGGAAGTAGTTGCGTATACACAGGAGAAGTGTCTGGAGGGTGCAAAAGTAGCGGCAGAATGTGGCTGCGATCTTTTGATGGGAACTGTTTATTCAGATGTGGTGAATGAATTCTGCAAGAATAAAGGAATTAAATATATGCCGTTTGTGGGAGAAATTCACGGACGTCCCTCTATCTTAGAGGGAACCTGCAGAGACATGATTTGTCAGGCAAAGGAATATCTTGCAAAAGGCGTATATGGAATTGATCTTTTGGGCTACAGATATACTGGAGATGCCATTCGGTTGAATGAAGAGTTTATAAAAGAAGTAGATGCTCCTGTCTGTATTGCAGGAAGCATCAATGACTATCAAAGACTGAATGAAATCAGGGAAGCAGCCCCATGGGCATTCACTATAGGAAGTGCTTTTTTTGAAAATAAGTTTGGTGGTAACTTTGGAGAACAGATTAATAAAGTTTGCCAGTACATAAAAAGTGAGAAGATAAAATGCTGAAGAATTATTATCCATATGAATATGTCAAAAGCGTGTTTTTAATTGACTACCCAAAGCTTTACCAAAAAGGATTTCGGGGGATTATTTTTGATATAGATAATACATTAGTACATCATGGCGATGATTCAACACCAGAAATTGATGCCTTGTTTCGCAAAATTCAAAGCCTTGGTCTGAAAACCTTGTTGCTGTCAAACAATGACAGAGAAAGAGTGGAGCGATTTATTAAAAATATTAATACACTTTATATCTGCGATGCAGATAAACCCAATCCGCAAAACTATCTGAAAGCAGTAAAGCTGCTGGATATAAAAAAAGAAGAAGCAGTGGTTATAGGAGATCAGGTATTTACAGATATTCTGGGAGCAAACAGATGTGGGCTTGCAAGTATTCTTGTTAAATTTATCAAGCAGGATAATGAGAAATGGATCGGGAAACGGAGATATCTTGAATATGCAATTCTGGAATGTTGGAAACGTAACAAAAGCTGTTATAGGAGACTTGGAAATATTTATACGGAGGGAAGCACCAAGCATATGAAGAAGAAAGAAAAAAAGCTTTTTTGTGAGATATGCCCTCTTACATATGAAATCTCAAAGCAAAAAGAAGTCTTCAAAAGACGTGTACAAGATTTTACGGGCAAAGAAAAATTCAGTACGGAAAAACAAAAAGAAAAGCTGCCAAATGTGGTGTTTAGTTACAGCTCCGGTCTTATAAAAAAAGGAAAAGGAATAGATCCGGTGCTTCAGAAAAATAAGGCCAGAAATATCCGCCTTGCATCTGCACGGAT
>CAKRKL010000097.1 GCA_934358405.1 uncultured Blautia sp. | reverse complement strand
TTCAGTGCTTTTACGCCGGGGAAAATTTTCGTAATGCCTTTTAATTCAAGAACATATTCTGACACGGCTTTTTCTCCTCCCTTTCTTAATCTGGTTATATTTTATCATCGGTCAATTTTTTTTGAAATGGGAAAATATTTGGAAACAGGGTAAAATATTTTCCACTTTATGGGTAAAATTGTGATATGATAAAAGTATATATTTCACCCTTTAAAGGAGTTTGATATGAAATTATTAATTGTAGATGACGAAGAGCTGACACGCATTGGCGTAATCTCTTCTATTGACTGGCAATCTGTCGGGATTGATGAGGTGCTTCAGGCAGACGATGGCATGAACGGTCTTGAAATTGCACGTAAGCATAAGCCTGATATTATCCTCTGCGATGTGCGCATGCCCCGCCTTGACGGTATCCAGATGCTGGAGCAGCTAGAAGGCATTTTACCGGATGTGGTTCCCATTTTCATGAGCGGATATTCAGACAAGGAATATCTTAAGGCTGCCATCAAATTAAAAGCAGTAAATTATATTGAAAAGCCTCTGAATCCTCTGGAAATCCAGACTGCTGTAATGGAAGCCCGAGATCTCTGCCTTGCAAAAAAGCGCACCAGATACAATGAATCCCTGCATTCTCTGGAAAGTGCGTCCAACCTGGCACTACTAATGACCCAGCCCTATCCCCATGTAAAAGAAAGGATTGACCAACTGGCAAGGGAGCTTTCCCTTCCTATAAAGGCTTCCACAAGCATCACTGCCATTGTACTGAAAATTGAGACAGAAGAAGAATTTCCTATCTCAGATACAAATGCCATGTACGTGTCCGTGCGTGAATTTTTAAAGCCCTTTCATTTGGACTGTATTTTTGCTGAAAAGCGGACCGAATATATTGTTTATTTTCTGTTCGGTCCCACTCACGGTGCTGCCGTCAGAAAGCGTATTGCAGATTTTTTCTGTAAGCTTTATTCCCGCTATTCCAAATTCAGTATTGCTGCAGGCGATACCTTACCCGGTATTTCCAAAGCCTATCAGTCCTATACCTCTGCTGTGATCCTGCTGCAGAACAGCTTTTTCTTTCCAGCCGGCACCTTTCTTTCTCCCTTTAGTGAAATGCCGTCTAATCAGAACAGGCCAGAGCTATCTTCTTATCCGGAGAAGGAATTTCTTTCCTTTCTTACAGCCAGAAATCAGGAAGGAACTGCTCTTTTTCTGAATAGCCTTTTCAAATATTTCAGCAGAAATCAAAATATTCTTCCTAATCAGGCAAAGGATTTGTATTACAAGCTTTTCCGTGCTCTGGATGAAGCTGCACAGCAGCTGAAGCTGAATATTTCGGATAAACAGGAAAATTTCATTGATGCTCTTGAAAAGCTTTTCTCATTTGAAGAACTGCATGAAAAGCTGCTTGATAAAACAGAAGCTTTTTTCCAGGCTGTTAATAATACAGCGGAAGAAAACTCCACAATTTTTATGATTAAGGATTATATCAGCCAGAAATACATGAACGAAACACTTTCTGTAAAGGATATCAGTGACCATGTATTTTTGTCCACCTCCTACGTGTGTACCTTCTTTAAGAATGAAACCGGACAGACTTTGAATCAGTATCTTACTGAATACCGCATGGAAAAAGCAAAGCAGCTGCTTTCTGATCCCAGATATAAAATTGCAGATATTTCCTCCAAGGTAGGCTACAGTGACGGCAATTACTTTGGCAAAAGCTTTAAAAAATATACAGGATTTTCTCCCTCTGAATACAGAGAGAAAATGAGCTGACTAAAGGAGGATCAATTTGCAAACATTAAAGCAATGGTACCGGGATCTTGGTCTGCAGTCCAGATTTACACTGGTACTTCTTATGATCGTGGTAATTCCCGCAATTGCCATTATTTTCTTTTTCTATGGAAAAGCCTATGACATGGTTGTTTCCAACACAATCCGTCAGGAACAGGATCGCTCTGCCCAGACTGCGCCGCTGATCGAGGAATCCATACAGAAGGTGCTGGATGTAAGCACTGAAATTTCCTCCATGGATTTTTATCAGACTCTGTTTAAAAATACCATAGACAGTTCTTTTTCGGAACTGGCAGAGTCTGAGGCTGCAACGACTTTTTCCCGCCAGGTCAAACGTCTGGTCAGGGACACTCCTGTGACTAATGTGAAATTTTATATGGAAATTCCATCAGAAAATACCTCTGATATAAATGCTTTTTTTAATTCAGATAATCTGAAGGATACCTTTCTCCCACTTAGTCAGGTTAAGGGAACCTACTGGTACGGAATTTTCAGAGGAACCCGGGCTGCTCAGCTTTTTTGCCCCTCCTTCTATCTGGGTACCAAGGAGCAAAAAGCGTATGGCGATCAGGCATATATAACCCATGCTTCTGTAATTTATAACAACAGCACTTATGATGCTTATATGGCAGTCTACTACTCCGAAAATGAGTTTCATCAGATTTTATCTGATAATCTCACATTGGAAGAAAGTGTTTCTTATATTATGAACGAGCGAAATAACCTGGTATCTGCCTCCAATGATTCCCTTGCAGGAATTTACTGGCTGGATTATGACAAAATCATGGAATCTTATATGTCTTCCAACAGCTTTGTAGAACAGGATATTCTGGGAAAAACAGTTTACGTGGGATTTTACCGGATCAGACAGCCCGGGTGGTTTATGGTAACTGTTCTTTCTTCAAAACCGCTGATCAGGCAAAGTAATATTCTGATTCTTCAGTTTTTGTCCATTTATATTGCAGTACTGGTACTTGCATTTCTCCTTGCCAGCACATTGTCCAAGTCTATTACCGGACGAATCTCTTCTGTTATCAGCCAGATGAGAACCGTACGCTACGGACCTCCTGTTCCCATGGACAGCCCCATTGCCCATGATGAAATCGGTGATCTGATTGACACCTACAATTATATGACCCGCAAAATGAATCAGCTGATGGAAAAACAAACTCAGGCTGCGGAGGATCTTCGTATTGCGGAATTTAATTCCCTGCAGGCGCAGATCAATCCACATTTTCTTTATAATACTATGGATATGATCAATTGGATGGCTCAGCAGGGACGCACCTCTGAGGTGTGTAATGCAGTACAGAGTCTTTCCCGTTTCTACAAGCTGACCCTGAGCCGCAAAAAAGGAATCAGTACCATTGCAAAGGAAGAAGAGCATGTTTCGATCTATGTACATCTTCAG
This sequence comes from uncultured Blautia sp., assembly GCA_934358405.1. Lineage (GTDB taxonomy): Bacteria > Bacillota > Clostridia > Lachnospirales > Lachnospiraceae > Blautia_A. The sequence goes on along the minus strand of CAKRKL010000097.1, from coordinate 3,974 downwards.
AATATGCGTTATCACGACAGTATCTCCTTTATTTCGGATATTCCGGATGAGCTGATGGAATATCAGATTCCCAAGCTTACCCTGCAGCCGGTTGTGGAAAATTCCATACTCCACGGAATTCTGGAGAAATCCACAAAGTCCGGTACCATTGTTCTTACAGGATGGATGGAAGCAGAGGATATTGTTCTTCTCATTTCTGATGATGGCGTAGGAATTTCTCCAGACAAGCTTCCTACAATTCTTTCCGGTAAAGGAAACAGTATTTCCGGCGGAACAAATATTGCCATCTATAATACTCACAGGAGGCTTCAGGTTCTTTACGGAGATCAGTACGGACTTTCTTATTCCAGTAGATTAGGTGAAGGCACCGAGGTACAGATTCGTTTCCCTGCAAAAAAAGACCAGGAAGAAGAAAAATAAATATTCTTTGAAACAAAAAAGAGAACCAAAACGGCTCTCTTTTTTGTTTCATGTGAATATGTGTACAAAATCATATATAGATGATCTTATTATCTTGTTACTACATCAACCGGAATGTTGAAGATTTTTGCAACTTTAAGAATTGTATCAATATGTCTTCCAGTTGCAGCTGCCATATGATGGGTCGGGCCTGCCTCACTCCAGCGATTTACAAACTCTCTTGCGCCGCATGTGAAGCGTGTTCTCATGTTGGTATCACCAAAGGAAAGGATCGGTCCTTCCTCGTTGATTCCCTCAGCAACAACGAATTTGAAATGTCCGTCAGCATCCTGTGTGATTGCAAGATAAGTAACCGGACCTGTGTATGGATAGAACTGTGTCAGATATCCGCCGCCTGTTTTTCCATGGAATACCGGCACGATCTTCATGGTTGGCTTCTTATCGGAAATATCTGCATCACCACTTCCGGAATGACCTATAATGCAAATGTCATCATTGAAATCAATGGAGTACATCTCTGAAAGCTGGCCTGTACCGGAAATTGTTTTCAGAATACTCATTGCCATAGCAACCTTCATGTCGCCCTCAACAGCGCATGCAGTACCCTGTTTGATCAGCATAGAAAATGCCGGGATCAGCATACTGTCAAGAACACCGGCCTTGCCCTGTGCAAATCCATCGTAATGGGAAGCGATCATGCTAAGATGCTCATCCTTTACCCATTTTTCAAATGCTACAACATATTTCGCCATATCCCATACTTTTTCAATTGTTCCGCCGCCCTCGATATCAAAGGTATCCAGAATATCCTGCGCTTTTGCACGGATTGCATCTTCATCTGTAATATCATCAGCGATTGCCCACATTTTTTCCCAGTCAAACTGTTTGGTGTAAAGGAACATTCTGTTATACAGGTTGGTTTCATCAATGTAAAGATCCATCATACCCGGATAAGGTCTTCCGATCTGTGCAATGTTTGTATCACGGAATCTTCTTCTCACCTGGGCAGCCTTACACCAATCTTCGATTTCAGACTGAACGCCTGGGTCTCCGCCTTCTACAACACCTGTAATAACAGCATGTCTCTTGCCTGCTCTTTCAAGGTCAGCAACAGCCTCGCCCACAGCACCGCAGGCATATCCTTCTCCAAGCCATGCAGCAATGTCTGTGTGATCATAATCCAAAGCTTTCAGCTTCTGAACATTTACCAGAACAACCGGAACATTAAGGTCACGGATTGCAGGAAGCATGTTATAGGATGTGGCATAGGTAAGCATCTGAAGGAAAACAAGATCAACATCTGCTGCACGGAATTTATCTCCTGCTTCCATAGACTGTTCTTTTGTTGTCACCATTCCTCCATCGATGATTTCTACGGTATCCGGAATTGTTTTCTTAAATGCCTCATACTGAGCTTCAAACTCAGGTACCAGTGACGGGAACTGAGGAAGATATGCTCCTAAAGCAATAGAAAATACACCTACTTTTGCTTTTGTGTTTACTAACATAGTAGTACCTCCTGTTATTTTAATATATCCACACCTGCATTGCAGGTGATAACGGACCAGGTTATATATCCGGCTGTCGGTACAAATTATGCCTTATGCCTGATATATTTTAATTCCAAAGGACTCATGGATAGTTGTACGAGCCTCTTCAATAGATTTAAACTCTTCTGCTTTGATCATCTGAGCAGTAATATTACCAATTGCAGTTGCCTCGCCAGGACCTGCGTGAACCTCCTTACCTGTTGCTTTCGCTGTCAGCTCGTTGAGATAGCCTGCATTAGAACCGCCGCCAACTACATGAATACGGCTGTAGGTTCTTCCTGTCATTTCTTCTAATTCTTTAGCAGTCTTTGCATAGCACTCTGCAAGGCTGGTATAGATAACAGTCGCAACCTCTCCTAATGTTTCCGGAACCTTCTGTCCGGTTCTGCGGCAGTAATCCTTTACTTCCTCTGTCATATTCTCAGGAGCAAGGAAGCACTCATCGTTTGCGTCTACTCTGGATGGGAAATCCTTTGCTTCTTCTGCCATCTGACAAATTTCTGCAAAGCCGTATTTGTCATTAATCTCATGACGCACGGACTGAATCATCCAAAGACCCATAATATTTTTCAGATAACGGAATCTTCCGGCATAGCCACCCTCATTTGTGAAATTCATCTCACAGCTCTTCTTAGAGCAGTCAGCTTCCTTTCTCTCAATACCCATCAGAGACCAGGTTCCGGAGCTGATGTAAATGAAATCATCATCATTTGCAGGAACTGCAAGAACAGCGGATCCTGTATCATGTGTAGCAGGTGCTACAACCTCCACATCAAAGCCTACCTCTGCCTTCACTTCTTCAGTGAAATGTCCGATACTTGTTCCCGGCATGATCAGCTTCTGGAACATTTTTCTCGGATATCCAAGCATATCGATCAGTTCGTAATCCCAATCCTTAGTTTCAGGATTTACCAGCTGTCCGGTAGTTGCCTCTGTGTATTCACAGGTTTTCTTACCTGTAAGAAGATAATGGAAATAATCCGGTACATGAAGCATAGTCTCGGCCTGCTCTAAGTATTCCGGATGTCCCTTCTTCACAGCCATCAGCTGATATATAGTATTCAGACTTGCCTTCTGGATTCCGGTACGTGCGTAAAGATCCTCAAGGGAAATAATCTTATATACTTCCTCATCCATGCCATCTGTTCTATGATCACGATAGCCAACAGTATTTCCAAGAACCTTGTCATCCTTGTCCATCAGTACGAAGTCAACGCCCCAGGTATCCACACCCATGCTTACCGGAATCTTGCCGATTTCTTTACATTTCTTAAGGCCATTTTTGATTTCCTTGAAAAGTCTGTCAAATTCCCAGCAAAGCTCTCCATCTTTCTTTACCATTCCGTTTTCAAAACGGTGAACCTCTTCAAGCTCCATCTTTCCGTTCTCAAGATGTCCCAGGATCAGTCGTCCGCTGGATGCTCCAATGTCTACTGCCAGATAATATTTTGCCATTTTATAAAACCTCCTAAATATGTATGTGTGCAGTTACTGTATACAGTAACATACTGCATGATCGTAAAGGGAATATTTGTACTTTGCTTTCCTGCTTGTTCATAAATGCAGTCTCATTCATATTTGATGATACCATAGTACTATATTCTTTATTAATATATAAGACCCTTGTTTGTCCAAAAAAGTGTCCTTATTTGCAAATACTCTCAATTTTGCAGATAAAAACCATATATTTTTTCTTTCTTTAGCAGAAAACCCCCAGGGCATTGCCCCGGGGGTCTGTTTTATTCACAGTTCAAATGCCTGCAAACACTAGACGTTTCTTCGTCTCTTTATTTCTGATTAGTCATAAAGGTTTGGAGCGATATCTTCTGCGTCGATGTTTGTAGCATCATACCAGTAACCAGCTGTAGGAACATCCTCAAGCTCCTGTCCGTTAGCTGCTGCTGTCAGAGCGTAGATTGCATAGTATCCCATCATCAGAGGAGACTGTGTAACTGCACCAAGGAATGTGCCATCTGTTACAGCTGCTTTAATGATAGAACCAGC
>CAKRKL010000096.1 GCA_934358405.1 uncultured Blautia sp. | reverse complement strand
CTGTTCTGTTTTTCCTCATATTCTTTTCACCTCTACATACATTCTGTTCACAGCTGTTGTACCGTCTGTATTTATAGGGTGTCCAGAATAAACCTGCTTATTCATTTTATCTGTCAAATTTAGAAAAAATCTGTACGGTTTATATTTTCCCTACAGATTTAACTGACTTAATATTCTGAAGTTCCATCTCCGGAAAATATGCAGACAGAATTTCCTCCCAGCTGCTGCCGCCTTTGGCCATTTCATTTCCACCATACTGGGAAAAACCAAGTCCATGTCCTTTTCCCTTACACAGAAACCTTACTGCCTTTCCTACTTTCTGCATAGTGAAATTTGCCGACGCCAAATGCATTTCCTGTCGGAAGCTTTCTCCCTCCAACCAGCTTTCATCTGCTGTCAAAGCAGTTATATAGCCAGCGCTGTCCCTTTCTTTAATTGCAAGTCTGGCAGGAAGCTGGTTTACAGACACATATGTACTATTTATATAATCCGGTGCCTCTTTATCCCGGCTGCTATCCACGGCTTTCAGATACTTATACTCTGTGCTGTGAAAAACCTCTTCTCCGTTTCTTGTCATTCCACTGCTGATTTGGTGATACGGCACAAGCCGCAGTTCCCCATTATAAGTAAGCACCTGCCCATTTGTAGCCGCCGCTGCGTTTTTATTTTCCTGCAGCCTGTCAGCATACTTCAGCATCCTTCCGATTTCATTTATTTCCCATTTTTCGCCTGCCAATTCCATACTTACTTCTTCCATAATCTGCCCTGCACGCTCTCCTTTAGCCAGCCTTCTGTACATTTCCGACCTGGCAATCACAGACTGCGCCTTTCTCGTTTCTCCCTCGTAATCCCCTTTCATCTGCACCATAAGCAGAAGCGGAACTAAATTTTCTTCATCCGGAGAATAAAGTAAAAGTGCTTTATCTGCGCCATTTAGAAGAATCGTACATACATAAGGCAGCAATAAAACAAACGGAATAAAAAAACCAGAAGAAAAAAACTTCCGAAACCATTTTCTCATACCATCCTCGCACCATGTTTTTCCTATCACATAAACAGGTACAAACTGCGGTGCACTCATCCTTATTCTTTTCCCTCTATTATATGTACAATTGCAAAAACTTATTAACCATAGTATACTGTATCTGTTTTACAGATATTCTCGAAATGGAGGTTTGTTTCTATGGGAGCATTACTTCTTGCTCCGGTGTACATCCTGATCAACTTTTATGTGGTTCGCTGGATGATACGCTGGATGAGTGCATGCCACAGGCTTTTCCGGACAATGGCATTTCGCGCTTCCTTTGTAGGAATTTATATTATACTGGCAACTGCACTTCTCACCGGTTTTCTTATTAAAAAACCAGTTAAGCTGCATCGCATTCTGAAGCATATTGGAAATTATTTTCTTGGTACATTTATTTACATTCTTCTTGTAATTGCAATCGTTGATCTGGGACGTCTCATTCTGAAACACGTTTTTCATGCCCCATTTATCGGCTTCCGAAGCACCTTTGTAATTACAGGACTGATCTGCACCGTTTTGATCATTTCCCTTAGTGTTTATGGAATCCTTCACGTATCCAAAGTAAAAACCACACCTTACGAAGTCAATGTAGAAAAAGAGGTAAATGGCATAAATTCCCTGAAGGTAGTTCTTCTTGCAGACACTCACTTTGGCTACAGCATAGGCACCGCCCAAGCCAAACGCATTGTGCAAAAAATCAACGCAGAAAACCCAGATGTGGTTTGCATTGCCGGTGATATTTTTGACAACGAGTATGATGCAATTTCACAGCCGGATAAATTAAAGGAAATTTTAAAAGAAATAAAATCCAGATATGGCGTATATGCCTGCTGGGGAAATCATGATCTCAATGAGCCGATTCTTGCAGGCTTTACCTTTAACGGAGCAGAAGAACATTACAATGACCCAAGAATGGAAGAATTTCTTAAAAAAGCAAATATCTGCCTGCTCAATGATGAAGCAGTACTCATCGATAACAAATTTTACATAGTAGGACGCAATGATGCTTCCCGCTTAAAAAAAGTGGAAGGCTCCCGTCAGACTCCGGCCCAGCTTACTGAATCACTGGACCAGAGCAAACCAATTATATTTATTGATCACCAACCAAAAGAGCTTTCAGAAACAGCTGCTGCCGGTGTAGATCTGGATCTTTGCGGACACACTCACGACGGTCAGATTTTCCCCGGAAATCTCATTATCCATCTATTCTGGGAGAATTCCTGCGGCTGCAAAAAAATAGGCAGCATGCACAACATTGTCACTTCCGGAGCTGGAATCTGGGGGCCAAATATGAGAGTGGGAACCAACAGTGAGATTTGTTCCATCACCGTAAATTTTACAAAGTAGCACCGCAAAGGACTTCCTCTGCACAGGGACTGCCGTATATATGGCAGTCCGTTTTTGTAAAAAGCATCTCTTATTCGATTGCTTCTTTTTCTTCTACACATTTCAATGCGCGTTTGCCCAAAGTATTCAGATGGCTTTTCCTTCACTGAATTTTTTTCAAGTCCCTTTATAAACTGTAAGGCATTACCTTTTCCATGAAATACGCCTGTTACAAAACCTACAATAACAGTTATCAGCATATCAAAAAAATGTTTCATAAAGGTCCTCCTTTTTTTATGCCTGTCCACAATCCATTCTGGAACTGCGCACTTTCCATGATTGTGCAGGTACAGTTATACTTATGCTTCCCTGACAACAAAATAGAACCTTATTTCAAAATTTTTTCTGTGTCATACTCAAGTGTTTCCCATTCTCCCCTTATTGACACTACAATTTTCCACTGCTAAAATAGACTTTGATACTTTTATCCAGAAAGGAGCAAACTATGGCAAAAGAACAAATTGCAGTTGCAGAATTGATCACCAACATTATTCTTGGAAAAACCCCTGCCGCAAGCAAAGTGGATTTTTTCCCACAAAAGCCCAAGTTCCCATTTGATAAACCTTATGAGCAGCCATTTCCCAGGGCAACACCGGAAAGCCAGGGCATTTCTTCTGATATGCTGACTGATTTGCTCCGGGAACTAGAGAATTCCAGCTATACAGATATGCATCATTTTATGGTCCTTCGCAATGGAAATATTATCTGCGAAGCCAATTTCGCTCCATATCGCAGCAGGATCTGGCATGTAACTCATTCTATGTGCAAAAGCATAACCGGAATGGCAATCGGTCTTCTTGTTGAGGAGGGCAAGCTTTCCCTGGATGAAAACATTTATGATATTTTTCAGAAAAATTTAAATACCTTTACCAGACTTTTTCATCCTACCGTCACAGTAGAAAATCTTCTTACCATGACCAGCGGAATCACTTTCAATGAATCTGGTATTGTATCCGGAAACGACTGGCTCACAAGCTATATGAACTCTTCCGTCACAGGAAATCCTGGTGAAAACTTTTTGTATAACAGTCTGAACACCTACGTTCTTTCTGCAATTGTTACAGAACGTACAGGTCAGACGCTTACAGAATACCTAACGCCTCGCCTCTTTGCCCCTCTTGGAATCACCCGCTATTTCTGGGAAACCTGTCCTAAGGGCATTACCAAGGGCGGATGGGGACTTTTCCTCTGTGCAGAAGATATGGCAAAGCTAGGTCAGCTTTATCTTCAGAAGGGAAAATGGAACGGCCAGCAGATTATTCCGGAATTCTGGGTGGAGGTTTCCACTGCTAAGCACAAAGAGAGCAATCCTGATACCTATGGGTACGGTTATCAGCTTTGGATGGAAGCACGCCCAGGCAGCTTTGAATTCAATGGAATGTTAGGTCAGAACGTAATTGTTTATCCGGACATGAATATGGTAATCGTAACCAATGCCGGTAATAATGAGATGTTCCAGAACTGTATCATGCTGAATATTATCCGCAAATATTTTCCATCGAAGTTCCAGCCTGCAGATGTCCTTCCTGAAAATCCTTGTGCACAGAGTCTTTTAAACCGGCTTATTGCACAGTTTGAAAGCGGATCCACTGCATCCCCCACTCTTCCTGCTCTACGAAAAGGTGGCTGGAAAAAAAATTTCTCAGGACTTCGGCGCAACGCTTGCTGCCGTCAAAACCAGGCAGCTCTACAGTTAGATGGAAAGCTTTTTGAACTTTATCCACAGAGCATTGGACTTTTTCCATTGTTTATCCAGGTTTTCCACAATAATATGACGGAAGGTGTGCAAAAGCTTTCCTTTACCTGCGAAAAAAATGAATTCTCTGTAAGCTTTCTGGAAGCCGGAGAATGGCATTCTATTCCTGTCGGCTTTGGAAAGTCAAAAGAAGCTTGGCTTACCATTCATGAAGAAAGTTATCTGGTTGGTACTTCCGGAGAATTTACTTCAGATGAAAATGGAACAATAGTTCTGAAACTTGATATCACCTTCCTTGAAGAATGTGTACACAGAAAAATCCATATTTTCTTCCTGCCTGAGGATGAAATTGAGATCCGCTGGTATGAAACTCCCGGAAAAGGTATGATTATGGAAGGACTTGAATCTATTACTGAAGAAATTTCCAACAACTTCCTTTATGGTGCTTTCAAAGGCAACGGAGGACTGGAACTGCTTCACCGTATCATGGAGCAGACCATTGAACCGGTTTCTCATGGATATCTGGTAACAGAAGCTAAAGAAAGTACAGCTCCAGGAGGTAGAGAATGATATCCAAAGAAAAACGGCTTATAATTACCTTTCGCTGCACCACAGATGCTATTGCGATGGAAAAAGCCTGCAAAAAGGCTCAGGCACCTGGCCGCTTAATTCCGGTTCCAAGGGCAATTTCTGCAAGCTGCGGTCTTTCCTGGTGCGCCGATCTTAGCAGCCGTGCTTCGCTTGAAGCATTGCTGGCACAACAGGATTTACAGCCTGAAGGAATTTATGAATGTATTATTTAACTAATCAATTCTTTGGTTATAACTAAGCAACGAAGTGGATAGCAAATCTCCACTTAATTAAAACTTTAAGGAGGAATTTTATATGTACAGCAAAACTGTAGATGCGAGAGGTATGGCCTGCCCTCTTCCCGTAGTAAATGCAAAAAAAGCAGCAGAAGAAATGGCTAATGGAGGTATTCTTACCGTTCTGGTAGATAATGAAATTGCTGTTCAGAACCTGACCAAATTTGGAGCAAGCAGAGGCTTCCAGGCTTCCGCTGAAAAAAAAGGTGAAAAAGACTTCGCTGTATCTTTCCAGATTCCGGAAAAAAATGCAGAAGCGCCCAATTCCGTTGTTCAGCCAACTGCATCTGATGAACCAGCTTGTGCACCAGATGCCAAAAAGCAGGGACTTGTGGTCGTTCTTTCAGCAAATACCATGGGAAATGGAAGTGAACAATTAGGCAAGCTTCTTATGAAGTCTTTTATCTTCGCCCTCACCAAGCAGGATCAGCTTCCGGAAACCATTCTTTTTTATAATTCTGGTGCTTATCTTACCTGTGAAGCATCCGACTCTCTTGAGGATTTAAAATCGCTTGAGGCAGAAGGCGTAAAAATCCTCACCTGCGGGACCTGCCTTGACTTCTATGGTCTGAAAGAAAAATTAGCCGTAGGCAGTGTCACAAATATGTATGAAATCGTAGAAATTATGGAAAAAGCTGGTTCTCTCCTTCGTCCATAATTTTAAAAGAAATTTTAGAAGAAATATTATAAAAAATCCAGATTTTTAAGTATTTACTTCATAGCTTAAAAATCTGGATTTCTTATACTCTATCATATACTTATCACTTTTATACTCAATGTTTTCTATATATTCATTGTAGCCCAGGCAATTTCTTCTGTTGTAATATAATCTGCTTTCCAAGCTACATACTGTCGCATCATCTGCTCACTGGTTATATCCCAGACTGCAATTTTAGTCCCCTGTTTGTGTAGACTCTCTATTGTCCTTTTATCCACATAGCCACTGCTTACGCTAAGTTCAAAGCCATAAATCTTAGCATCCCTAATTGCAGACTTCGTAATTCCATTTCTCATAATATATTGAATTCCTATTTTGGAATTAATCTGTCTCAATTTAATTAATGGCTTTTCCCGAAATGAAATAACAATTGGCTGACGCTTGGAAGTACGAAAAATCTTGTTCATTTGTTCTACTTCGGCATCTTTGCAAGTCCATTTCAGTTCAATAACCGGTGTTGCTGAATATTGATTGCAAACATCAATATATTCCTGCAAAGTAGGTGTATAATTACCTGGATACAGTTCTGCATTCATACCACCAATAATAGAATAGGATTTTAATTCGTTATATGTAATCTCCTCAATTTTTTTATCAACTCCACACATTCGCAGCAAATTACTATCATGAGCTACTACATACACCCCGTCAATAGTTTTTCTTACATCGCATTCCAGATATTTGGCACCTCTGGATCCAGCCAATTTAAATGATGGCAGCGTATTCTCAGGAGCTTCCCTTAAAAGCCCCCGATGCATAATAAAATTTGTCTTCGTATATGTATAAGAAGTGCTCCTGGTTTTCACCTGAACTGTAATAGATGCCGTATATTTATATTTTCCATAAGATGTATATGTAATTTTTGCTTTTCCCTTTTTTTTCGCATGTACACTGCCATTTGCTGAAACACTGACAATATCTGGTGCTGAGGATTTATAAGTAATTACAGAACCTTTCTTTTTAGGTATCAATACAATTCCATCACCTGTATTTATAGAAACACTACTACCGTATGAGTAAAATCCCGTTTTTACAGTTTTAGAATATACCAGAATTTTGCAACGAAGATTTTTCTTTCCTCTGCTTGCAGTAATATACGCACTTCCGGCTTTCTTTGCGCACATAATCCCCTTGGATGAAACTGTAACAATTTTCTTATTCGAAGACTTCCACTTAAAAAGTTCAGCTTTCATTTTCTTCTTACCACAATAAACAGGTATTTCTTTTTTACTTCCGCTCTTTATTATTACCTTTGAAGTATTAAATGAGTAAGTTTTTGCCTCGGCCGAAGCAGGAAAACAAAATAAAAAAATAATTGCGATCCCCAATATTAACTTTTTCATAAATTCCTCCCTCAGTTCTTGTCATTGTGATTCTATAAAATAAAAAAACTGAAAACCTTCAAAATAAAAGGTTTTCAGCGTTTTCTAAAGTGAAGCATCGGGGATTCGAACCCCGGACAACTTGATTAAAAGTCAAGTGCTCTACCAACTGAGCTAATGCTC
>CAKRKL010000095.1 GCA_934358405.1 uncultured Blautia sp. | reverse complement strand
CCTGTCATAATCGGAAGGGCACTCAGGGAAATGGACAGGGTCCGTCCGCTTCCTTTGGCCATTTCCAGGGCATGTCCCGCAAGGCCAAAGCCAGTCACATCTGTACAAGCGTGAATCTGAAGGTCTGCCACCTGGTCTCTGGCATATTTGTTCAAGGTTGCCATTACCAAAGCCGCATAAGAAGCCTCCTCATCTGATGCCATTTCCCCTTTTACCGCAGTAGAAAGGATTCCGGTTCCAAGGGGCTTGGTCAGGATCAGTACATCTCCTGTCCTGGCTCCTATATTTTTCCACATAGAAGCAGGATTTACGAAGCCGGTGACGCAAAGGCCGTATTTAGGCTCCTCATCCTGAATGGTATGACCTCCGGCAAGTGTGGCACCTGCCTCCAGGACCTTATCCGCTCCGCCTCTTAGGATCTCTCCCAGTATTTCCGGATCCAGGCAATTGGGAAATGCCGCAATATTCAGGGCAAGCTTGGGTTCACCACCCATAGCGTATACATCACTTAATGCATTCGCCGCTGCAATCTGTCCAAAGGTATAAGGATCATCCACAATTGGCGTAAAGAAATCCACTGTCTGAATCATGGCCAGTTCATCCGATATGCGGTATACTGCGGCATCATCGGAAGACTCCGTTCCTACAAGTAAATTTGAATCATAAAATTTCGGCAGCTTACCCAGAACCTGGGCAAGGGTCCCCGGACCAATTTTCGCCGCTCAGCCGGATGTATGAGAATACTGGGTGAGACGGATTCGTTCTCTGTCACTCATTATGGATTCACCTCCCTGTTATTCAAACGTATTCTTTATTTTAACATGAATCCTCCATTACGTAAACGGTCATTTTTTGCTTCAGCTGCTTATCCGCCTGAAGCAAAAAGGAGAATGTCATCACTTCTGATCACATTCTCCAATCTTTTTTACGTCAATGCCGTTTATTATTTCGCCTGAATATATCCCTGTGCCTTCAATGTCTCAGCACACAGAACTGCACCGCCGGCTGCTCCTCTTACTGTATTGTGGGAAAGTCCGATAAACTTCCAGTCATATACAGTATCCTCACGAAGTCTTCCAATAGATACGCCCATTCCATTCTCAAAGTTTACATCCTCTGTAACCTGAGGACGATTGTCCTCCTCAAGATACTGGATAAACTGCTTCGGTGCGCTTGGAAGGTTCAATTCCTGCGGAACTCCCTTGAATTCAACAAGTGCTTTTACAAGCTGCTCCTTGGTAGGTTTCTTTCTGAATTTCACAAATGCAGCTGCTGTATGGCCGTTCAGAATCGGAACACGGACACACTGACATGTGATAACAGGCTCTTTCGCCGGAACGATCACGCCGTCCTCAACCTTACCCCAGATACGAAGAGGTTCCTTCTCACTCTTCTCTTCTTCACCGCCAATGTACGGAATGATATTATGTTCCATCTCCGGCCAGTCCTTAAATGTTTTACCTGCTCCGGAAATTGCCTGATATGTAGTGGCAACCACTTCGTATGGCTCAAATTCCTTCCATGCGGTAAGTGCAGGTGCGTAGCTCTGGATGGAGCAGTTTGGTTTTACTGCGATGAAGCCGCGCTTTGTTCCAAGACGCTCCTTCTGATATTTGATGACCTCAAAATGCTCCGGGTTGATTTCCGGAATTACCATCGGCACATCCGGTGTCCATCTGTGGGCACTGTTGTTGGAAACAACTGGTGTCTCTGTCTTTGCGTATGCTTCCTCAATAGCCTTGATCTCGTCCTTGGACATATCTACAGCAGAGAATACAAAGTCTACAGTTTCTGCAACCTTCTCTACTTCATTTACATTCATAACCACAAGCTTCTTAACAGCCTCCGGCATTGGGGTATCCATTTTCCATCTGCCGCCAACAGCTTCCTCATAGGTCTTACCTGCACTTCTCGGGCTTGCTGCAACAGTCACTACCTCAAACCATGGATGATTCTCTAACAGGGAAATAAATCTCTGTCCTACCATTCCGGTAGCACCTAAAATACCAACTCTAAGCTTTTCACTCATAATATGCTCTCCTCATTCTTTCCTCTACGTACATGTGTATTTCTATGACATACTATACCATGTATGAGAAAAATGCAAGTACTTTCTTGAATTTTATTGAATTAAAGTGATAAAAAATGAAATTTATTATTTCATGCAAGCCATTTCGGCATAATGGAAATGGCTGAACTGCTGGATTTCTTAATTTTCTTCCAGGTATTTCTTATTACCAGCAATAACTTTCTCCATCACATCCGGTCCCGGTGCACCGAGGGTGATACGCTTCTCAACGCAGGTTTTCATGCTGATTGCCTCATAAATATCCTGCTCAAAGACCGGACTGATTTCTTTATATTCCTCAAGTGACAGCTCATCCAGGGAAATTCCCCTGTCAATGCATTTGAGCACAAGCTGTCCTACGATTCCATGGGCATCGCGGAAAGGAACACCGTGGTTCACCAGATAATCTGCTGCATCTGTGGCATTGGTAAAGCCATTCTTTGCGCTGGCTTCCATGTTTGCCCTATTAAACTGCATAGTGGATACCATTCCGGTAAACAGCGCAAGGCAGCCCTTTACTGTGTCAATGGCATCAAAGGTCAGCTCCTTGTCCTCCTGCATATCTTTGTTATATGCAAGGGGAATACCTTTCATGGTAGTGAGAATAGATATTAGCGCACCGTAAACACGGCCTGTTTTTCCTCTTACCAGCTCTGCAATATCCGGATTCTTCTTCTGCGGCATAATACTGCTTCCGGTGCTGTATGCATCATCAATTTCCACAAAACGATACTCATTGGAATTCCACAAAATAATTTCCTCTGAAAAACGGCTGAGGTGCATCATAATAGTAGAAAGGGCAGATAACAGCTCAATGACATAATCTCTGTCAGATACGGAATCCATACTGTTTCTGGTTGGCTCGTCAAAATCCAGGAGCCTGGCGGTATATTCTCTGTCAAGAGGATAGGTAGTTCCTGCAAGGGCACCTGCTCCAAGGGGACAGGTATTCATTCGTCTGCGGATATCAAAAAGACGTCCTCTGTCACGGCGAAACATCTCAAAGTATGCACCCACATGATGTGCCAGGGTTACCGGCTGTGCCTTCTGCAAATGGGTAAAGCCAGGCATATAAGTATGCACATTCTCTTCCATAATCTTCTGAAGAGCCTCAAGAAGTGCCTTCACCTCTTGGTCAATGGCGTCAATCTCATCGCGCACATACAGCTTCATATCCAGTGCCACCTGATCATTACGGCTTCTTCCGGTGTGAAGCTTCTTGCCCGGATCTCCGATTCTGTCAATGAGATTGGCCTCCACAAAGCTATGAATATCCTCGTATTCAGATGTGATCGCAAGTCTGCCTGCCTTTACATCTGCAAGGATTCCCTCAAGTCCTTCAAGGATCTTGTCTCTTTCTTCTTCTGTCAGAATGCCCTGTTTGGCAAGCATTTTTACATGTGCCTTGCTGCCGCGGATATCCTGCTCATAAAATTTCTGATCAAATGAAATGGACGCATTGAAATTATAAACCAGTTTGTCGGTTTCTTTTGTGAAACGTCCGCCCCAAAGCTGTGCCATATATTTTTCCTCATTTCTTTCTAACTTTACTGCATTCAAGTGCTAGTTTAACACACTTTATCTAAATTGCAAAGAGAATTTCCAGGTTTCTTCTACTTTACTGCATTTTAGAACCACATTCGCATTTTTCCTGTTCTTCCCTTTGTTGCTGCTTTTCCATGCTCTCCCGTTTGGAAAATATGCAGCCGCAGTAATTCTGCCTGTACAATCCGTATTCATGGGAAAGCTCAATAGAACGTTTATAGCCGTTTTTCTTTTTAAAATCAGAAGGCAGATGTTCCACCTTGTAAATTTGGGACAGCTCCTGCCCAATCTCATTTATTTTTCCGGCATTTTTCAAAGGACTGATAGAAAGCGTAGTTGTAAAATAATCGTAGCCTCCCTGTTCTGCCAGTCTGGCAGCCTCCTCCATGCGAAGGCGGTAGCATCTAAAGCACCGCTCCCCGCCTTCCGGTACCTCCTCAAGTCCCCTTGCCATCTCATAAAAATCTTCCGGCTTATATTCTCCCTCTATAAATGCTACCGGATGAACAAATTCCATCTCACTGATCAGGCGTTGAATCTCTGATACTCTTTTTTCGTATTCCTCTTTTGGAGAAATATTGGGATTATAAAAAAATACTGTAACAGAAAAAAACCTGGAAAGATATTCCAGGACATAACTGCTGCAGGGTGCGCAGCAGGCGTGAAGGAAAAGTCTGGGAACTCTTCCTGCCTTCTGCTGCCCTTCAATTAATTTTTCAAGCTCTTTTTGGTAATTTACATTTGCCAATTCTCTCACCCATTCTTACAATTGTTTCATAACCATTCTCTGAATTTTCTATAAGGTCTGTATCTATTCTCACCTTTCCATGCTGAACCAGCAACACAATGGTAGATCCTCCAAATTCAAAATAGCCTTTTTCTTCGCCCTTTTTCACCTGGCAGGCTTCCTGATGCAGATTGGTGATCTTACCTACCATCATAGCTCCCACTTCCATCATCACAAGCGTACCGAACTGTTCTGTTTTTAAAAGACAATACTCCCTGGAATTCTCGTGATAAATAGGATAAACGTCATTCGCCGCCGGATTCACCGTATGAAAAACCCCTGGTATCTTCACCGCTTTTGATTTCATCCCGTCAGCTGCATAACAGTAATGGTGGTAATCATCTACCGTCAGTCGAAGAATCAGAGCATACCCGCCAAGATACCGCTTTGCAAGCTTCTTGTTATTCAGAAGCCTTTCTAAGGTATATGCAGTATCCTTTATAAAAAACCGGGAATCACTTCCGATCCTGCTAACAGTAGCCTTGCCGTCACAGGGGCTGATAAGCACCCCTTCACCCTCTGCTATGGGACGCTGTCCTTCCTTCAGTCTTCTTGTAAAAAAATCATTATAGGAAAAAAAACGATCTCTGGTGCATACGGACAGATCAATACCATTTCGCTGTACAAACCCAGGAACCATTTTGGCAGAAAGCCTTGTGTTTAAAAACCAGCCTCCCAGCTTTGTTACAAAAGGCTGTACCAAAATCCTGAGACAAAGCCGTCCTCCCCGGTCATTGTAAAGATGATGGAGAAATTTGTCCTGCCTGTTCTCTTCTATGGTAATGTTTCCTTTTCTGTCTACATACTTCATATGTACCTCCCTGATTTTCTTTAAAGCAGATGGAACATTCTTGACAAGGCAAGTGCTACAAGCGCAACCAACAGAATCACCATGGGATTCTGCGGCTTCTTCACCTTGAAATCACTGATAAACAAAGCCCCAACCACGGCAACTGCCACATGGGTCACCAGAAGGAAATTGCTGCCGCAGCTTTTACGAAGAAGATAAAGGAAGGGAAGGATAATAGCCATGGAGGTAATGGGAAGCCCCTGGTAATACTGGCGAAGCTCATCTGTCTCATTCTGTCGCTTCTCTTCCATTACATTGAAATACGCAAGACGAATCACAGATGCCACGCAGTACATTCCAAGAATAATAATTCCCGGAATACGGTTCATTCCCAGGCAATAGCAGATCATCGCCGGGAATATACCAAAGCATACCACATCGCAAAGGGAGTCTATCTGAATTCCAAATTTCTTCTCATCCTCTGTACGATTCTTCTTTGTCCGTGCAATTTTACCATCAAACATATCACAAAGTCCTGACATTGCCAGACATAAAATAGCAACCTTAAAGTCTCCTGCAAGTGCCCTTGTCATACCAAACACTGAGATTGTCAGACTTATGTAGGTAAGCACCACCGTGTAATCATAAAATCCAAGCATGTTTTTTGTTTCTCCTTTTTCAAACGTTCTTCCTTATTGTGATGTTTCTTTCTGCCTTCCTATAGTCATGTGCGCCACACAGGTCATCACTGCACTGATCAGCATCTGGCCATAATAGGATATTCCACGGCTCAAAAGCATGGAGGGCAGCATCAGCTCCCTAAATACCGGAACAAACATCACCATATACAGTGTCTCGCTGATTCCCATACCTCCCGGCAGCGGAAGCATGTCTACAGACACGGAAATCACCGCCTGCAAAACCGTAACCGTCAGGATTCCATAAGAGTGCAGTCCCAGCGCACGGTATACCCAGTAAGTCACAGTAAACAAAATGCATCTCTGAACAAATGTGATCAGAAACACGTTCAGTATAATTCTCTTGTGACTTGCCCAAAATGCCGCAGTCTCATGATACTGATCCATAGAAGCCTCCAGATTCTCAAGCCGGCTCTTCTTAGGCTTCAGAATCCGGATATGCTCAATAAGCTTCAGACCGGTTACCATGATCCATTTGGCAAGACCGGGAGCAAATACCAGTGTCAGCATAAAAGAAACGCAGAACACATTAAGTCCCACTCCCAAATAAAATACCCACATGTAATCACCCAGATAACCACGAAGGAAATCTCCTCCAAGCAGGCAGATCAAAAGCCCGATCACAACCAGCACAGCCTTGTAGGTGATCGTAACGATCATAAGCACCAGCGTTGTCACCGGAATGGGCAGCTTATCCTTTTTCATATAAAAAATCTGCATAGGCTGTCCACCGGAGGCAGACGGCGTAATACAGCTGAAGAAAAAGCCCACAAAGGAATACAGTGCGCAGTGGCTCATTTTCACACTGGCTCCAAGGGTCTTCATCATATAAAAGATGATCACAGATTCTCCAAGGATAAATAATACCACACATACAATGCTAAGAAGCAGATACCTCCCGTCTGCTTCCCTGGCTGTACTGATAATATCCCCGATGTCCTTACCACGAAACACCAGATACATGGTAAGGCCAAAAACGATCACCAGAAATAAAAGGTTAAAAACCGTTTTCTTTTTGCTCATATTATTATTTTCTTTCCTGAAATCAAATAGTTTAATTACTTCATTATATCATACCGTCCCCCAAAAGCATATCATAAATTATAGAAAAATGGAGGTTATGTTATGATTCCCCTTCTGGAAGTAAAGGATGTCAGCCTTTCTTACCATAGCACATCCGGGGAGACTGCTGCCCTTTCTCATATATCCTTTGATCTTTTGCCGGAGGAATTCCTGGCAATTGTAGGCCCCTCCGGGTGCGGCAAATCCACTTTACTGAATCTGATCTGCGGACTTCTTCCTGCAGAGCAGGGATCCATCCTTATGGAGGGAAAGCCCCTCGCAGGCGGCAGCTCCCGTATTGGCTATATGCTGCAAAAGGACCATCTCCTGGAGTGGCGCAGTGTCTACCGCAATGTTCT
>CAKRKL010000094.1 GCA_934358405.1 uncultured Blautia sp. | reverse complement strand
AAGTATTATGTACCGTCACAGAATGAAATACAGCAGCTTCTTCCATCGGTGGATGGCCAAAAGGTGCAAATCAGCGGTTCTTTGGTTACTCTTGGGAAAGGTCAGCAGATCGATCTGGGAGGAATTGCAAAAGGCTATACAGGCGAGAAGTTAATTGAAATTTTTAAAGAATATGGGATTTCTTCTGCTCTTGTATCTCTGGGGGGAAATATTCAGGCAATTGGTAAGAAGCCGGACGGCAGCAGCTGGAGAGTGGGAATTCGTGATCCAAAAGGAGGGCAGGCAGACTACATAGGGGTTATTCAGGTACAGGATGAAGCGGTTGTAACCTCCGGAGGATATGAGCGGTATTTTCAGGAAAATGGTAAGACTTATATCCATATTATAGATCCCCGGACAGGCTATCCGGTAGAGAATGATCTTTTGTCTGTGACAATTGTATCAGGGGATGGCACTCTTGCAGATGGATTGTCTACAGCACTTTATATTATGGGATATGAGGAGGCTGTCAGCTTCTGGCAGCAGCACCAGGATGAATTTGATGTGATCCTGATTACAGATGACGGGCAAATCCATGTTTCCGAGAAGCTTCAAAATAAATTTCAGTCGGAAAAAGACTGGAGTACGATTCCAGGCAATGACGGAGAATGATGACTATGAATAAAAAGAACAGAAATTCAAATTTTCCAATAGGCTTCAAAAGTATTCAAAGTACGATCTTTGCGGCTATCTCTGCTCTGGTTCTTTGTGCTGTACTTGCAGCAACCTTTGTATCTGTAAGATATACTAATTCTGCGATTTATGAAAACTCAGCACTCTATACCAAAACGATTATCAAACAGTTAAATCAGAATATTGATTCATATATTACGTACATGGATAATATTGCTTCTGTTATTGCCAAGAGTCAGGACGCCTATCAGCTTTTATACCAGAAAATTGGTGAAGATGATGCTGTAAAAGAAGGTCATAAAAAGCGTCTGCTGGAACAGTTCAGCACTATTTTAAAGGGCCGTGAGGATATCTGTAATATCGGAATTGTCCAAAAAGATGGTGTTATGCTTATAAACAGTGGCTATCAGGCGATAAATCCGGATCTGGATCTGTCCACCCAGGAATGGTATACCAAGGCAGTTGATAATTATAATCAGTATAATCTTACATCCTCACATGTGCAGCATGTGATAAAAGGACAGCGGCCGTGGGTAATTACCTTAAGCAGGGAGGTCCATAATTTCTATGGTACAGGGAACAGTGACGGAGTGGTATTTATTGACCTGAACTACAGTGCGATCAGTGGTCTGTGTGATCAGAACAGTATTGGAAACAAGGGATATGTATTTATTCTGGATCAGGATGGCAATATTGTGTACCATCCCAGTCAGCAGCAGCTTTATAATGAACTGCAGACAGAAAATATTGACATTGTCCTGAATGCAGATTCTGACATTGTAGTTGCAGGAGAAGGTGATGAAGAGAAAATCTATACCTTTTCACATTCCGACATTACAGGATGGACCGTGGTTGGCTGCATGAATATGACAGAGCTGTTGAAAAGCAGCAGAGAGGCAAATAATATATACGTAATGACAGCCATTGTACTGATCGCCATTGCAATGCTGATTTCAAGCTTTTTGGCACGAAGCATTACCCTTCCTATTCAGAAGCTTCGTGATTCTATGAAAAGAGTACAGGAGGGAGACTTTAAAGCAGCAGATATTGAGATCGCTTCTAAAAATGAAATTGGAAGCCTGACCACATCTTTTAATGTAATGACCCATAAAATTGAGGAACTGATGGCGCAAAATGTTCATGAGCAGGAGCTGAAGAGAAAGAGTGAGATGAAGGCACTTCAGTCTCAGATAAACCCTCATTTTCTGTATAATACTCTGGATTCCATTATCTGGATGGCAGAGGGGAAAAAGTATGAGGATGTTGTGCTTATGACTGCTTCTCTGGCAAGACTATTACGCCAGAGTATCAGCAATGAGGATGAGACAGTTCTGATTGGACAGGAAATCCAATACGTAAAAAGTTACCTTACGATTCAGAAAATGCGCTATAAGGATAAGCTGGAATTTGAGATTAATGTAGATCCTTCTATTAATAATGTTCACATCGTAAAGCTGGTGTTGCAGCCTATTGTGGAAAATGCAATCTACCACGGTCTGAAATATAAGGAAACAAAGGGAATGCTTTGCGTGACAGGATACAGAAGAAATCAGGATGCTGTGATCGAGATTTCAGATGATGGAGTGGGCATGAATGAGGAAACTCTGAAGCATATTTTCGAGAAACATAAAGTAAATTATCATTCTAATGGCGTAGGTGTGTATAATGTGCAGAGAAGACTTTCCATGTATTATGGAAAGGAATACGGCCTTTACTATAAGAGTGAGGAGGGCAAAGGAACTACTGTCACCGTAGTCATTCCGATGGAGCAGGAGGAACATCATGAAGAAACGTAAACAATGGGTCTTGCTGCTTGGCATAGCTGTGGCAGTCTGTCTTGCAGCAGGTGCAATGCTGCACATCCGGCAGAAGAACAATAGCAAAACATGGTCGCTGATCTATATTCCCAAAACAGAAGATGGAACAAATGATTTCTGGACTTCTTTGATTTCCGGGACAAAGATGGCAGCACAGGAATGTGGTGCATCTATTAAAATTCTGGCACCTGAGAGAGAGCAGGATGTGGAACAGCAGAATAAGCTTCTTGCTGAGGCAATTGAACAGAATCCGGATGCTATTTTATTTTCTCCATCCAGCTTTGATGCATCCGATAAGCTGCTGCAGGAAGCAAAGGAAAAAGGAATTAAGATCACATTTATAGATTCCTACACAGAAAGCAATGTTCAGGATATGACAGTTGCTACAGATAATCTGGAAGCCGGAAAGCTTCTTGGGGAATATGCAAGGACTCTTCTGAATGAGAATTCCAGGATTGCCATTGTCAGTCATGTAAAGGGAGTATCTACTGCAATGGAGAGAGAACAGGGCTTTCGGGAAGGTCTTGGAGATTACAACAAGAATGTGGTGGAAGTGGTATACTGCGATTCTCTGTTTGATAAGGCAGCTCAGCTTACAGAGGCTCTCATAGAAAAGTATCCGGATCTGGAGATGGTTGCCGGCATGAATGAGTACTCTGCTGTCGGCGCGGCAAGAGCGGTGCAAAAGTGCGGAAAAGAGGGAGAAATTCAGGTGGTGGGTGTGGACAGCTCCCAGGAAGCAGTTCAGCTTATGGAAAAAGGTGTTTTCAAGGGAATTGTGGTCCAGAAAGCTTTTAAAATGGGATATCTGGGCGTGATGGAGACTGTGCGCATGCTTAAAGGAAAACCATATGATGAGAATGTAAATTCCGGCTGCCAGCTGGTAACACCGGAAAATATGTATTCCAGTGAAATTGAAAAGCTGATTTTTCCCTTTAATGCATTAAGATCGGATTAAAAGAGTGTAACTGTTCATATTTTCCATAAAAGGTTAAATATTTATGGCCATACCGTAAATATTTAACCTTTTTCTGTAAAATATTCTATTACAATTGTGCAGGATTCACGTTATTATATAGAAAACGCAGAGAGCGCGAAAACGTTGCTGTCACAGATAAGGTTCGCAAAGCTTATGAAAAAGTGGACGGCAGCAAAAACTTAAGGAGGGTGAAAAGTTGGAAAAGTTAAAACAAAATCCAATTGTGAAAAAGCTCGGCCTGAACAGAATCCTGCTTGTATGTATTCTGGTTCTCATGTTCGTAGTTTTCAAGGTAGTACTCGGAAGTAAATTCCCGGTTGGCGACAGTATCAAGTCCACCTTGAACTATGTATACTTCCTGGGCTTCTTATCACTTGGAGTAACATTTGTAATTGCGACAGGAGGAATCGATTTCTCCATTGGACCGGTTATGTTCTGCTGTGCACTGGTTTCCGGTTACTGCATGACATCTTATGGAGTTCCCTGTGCGGCTGCTATGGTACTTTGCGTACTTATCGGTCTTGCATTTGGTACCTTCAATGGCTGGCTGGTATCTTATATGTCAGTTCCGCCATTCATCGTTTCCATGGCATCTATGAACATTGCAAAAGGTATTGCTTCTGTATTTACCAAAACTCAGTCAGTCAGCTGGCCGCAGAGTTCTGATCCGGTGAACGGATGGTTCCGTAATATTACTTCTTATAACGGATTCCCGGTTGGTCTTGTGATTTTCCTTGCAATGGCTGTGATTTGCGGATTGGTTCTTTATAATACAAAGCCTGGCCGTTACATCCTTTGCCTTGGCTCCAACAGTGAGGCAGTTCGTCTTTCCGGTGTTAACACCAGAAAATGGAGAATGCTTGCTTATATGATCTGTGGATTCCTGGTAGGAATCGGAGCACTGTTCTTCGTAGCAACTTATACAACCGTTCAGCCAGGATATGGCGATCAGTATAACAACGAGGCAATTGCAGGCTGTGTAATGGGTGGTACATCCATGGTTGGTGGACTTGCTTCCATCGGCGGTACTGTAATCGGTGTATTTATCATCTCTCTTCTTCAGCAGGGAATCATGGCATTTGGTCTTGGTAAAGGACAGCAGATGATTATTACAGGTATCATTGTTATTGTAGCAGTTTACGCTGACGTTTCTGCAAGACGCAGAAAGAACTGATCATAAGGGAGGATTCGACAATGGGTGAAGTTATTTTAACTATGAAGGATATTGATAAGTCCTTTCCTGGAGTTCATGCCCTTGATCATGTTAATTTCGAGGTGAAACGCGGTGAAGTACATGCACTTATGGGAGAGAACGGAGCCGGAAAGTCTACACTGATGAAGGTGCTTACCGGTATTTATCAGAAGGATTCCGGAACAATTACATATAAAGGCAAAGAAACAGAATTTCACAATACCCGTGAAGCTCAGGATGCCGGCGTTGTAATCGTACATCAGGAATTGAATATGATCGGAGATCTGACAGTTGCACAGAATATTTTTATCGGACGTGAGCCGAAAAAAGGTATCCGTGTAGATGACAAGAAGATGATCGAGGATTCCAAGAAGCTGTTCCAGGATTTGAATATTGAAATTGATCCAAGAGAGAAAATGAGCAACCTTACCGTTGGTAAGCAGCAGATGTGCGAGATCGCAAAAGCGATTTCCCACAAAGCAGAGGTTATCATCTTTGATGAGCCTTCCGCAGCTCTTACTGAGAAAGAGATTGCAGATTTATTTGAGATCATCAAGGATCTTCGTAAGAAGGGACTTGGTATCGTATATATTTCACATCGTATGGATGAGATTAAGGTTATTACAGACCGTGTAACTGTCATGCGAGATGGTGGTTATGTAGGAACTCTGATCACAGCTGAGAGTTCAAAAGAAGATATCATCAATATGATGGTTGGCCGTGTTATTTATGAAGATCCGAAGGAACACAGCATGGTTGCTCCTGATGCACCTGTAGTTCTTAAGGTTGAGCATCTGAACGCAGGTAAGATGGTTCAGGATGTAAGCTTCGAGCTTCATAAAGGTGAAATCCTTGGCTTCTCCGGTCTTATGGGTGCTGGACGTACTGAGACCGCAAGAGCACTGTTTGGTGCTGATCCGAAGCAGAGCGGTACGATTTCCATTATGGATAAATCAGGACAGCTTCGCGAGGTTACCATCAACAGCCCACAGGATGCAGTTAAATATGGTATTGGTTATCTGTCTGAGGACAGAAGAAGATATGGTGTTGTTGTTCAGAAATCTGTAACAGAGAATACTACTCTGGCTACAATGGAAGAGTTCTGCAATGGTTTATTCATCAATAAGTCCAAAGAGAAAAAAGTCACAGAGAAGTATGTCAAAGAGCTTGCAACAAAAACACCTACCACAGATCAGCTGGTTGTAAATCTTTCCGGTGGTAATCAGCAGAAGGTAGTTATTGCAAAATGGCTTACCCGTGACAGTGAAATCCTGATCTTCGATGAGCCAACCAGAGGTATTGACGTTGGCGCCAAGAACGAGATTTATAAATTAATGAGTAAACTTGCAGCAGAAGGAAAATCCATTATTATGATTTCTTCTGAAATGACAGAGATTCTCCGAATGAGTGACCGTATCATCATCATGTGCGAAGGTAAAGTAACAGGAAATATTGATATTTCCGAAGCAACCCAGGAGCGCATCATGGATAAGGCTACACGGAATATCGAATAAGGAGGGCGTCATGACTAAGAAGAAAAATAGTATTTTAAGTGATCAAAGATTTGTTGTTTTGCTGGTTATCATTGCGCTGTCTGCTGTATTTTCCTTCATGAGTAAGGAATTCAGACAGTATACCACAATCCTTAGTATGTTAGATTTCTCATACTATGATCTTTTGATGGCAATCGGTGTTACATTCCCGCTTATTACCGGTGGTGTAGACCTGTCAATCGGAACTGGTATGGTATGCTACGCACTGATCGGCGGAACTCTTATAAGAAGCAACAATGTTCCTGTATTAGTAGCAATGCTGATTTGTATTGTACTTGGAATTTTAATCGGTACATTGAATGGTGTTCTCATTGGTATTATGAATCTGCCGCCATTCCTTGCTACTCTTTGTACCTGTATGATTACCCGTGGTGCCGGTTCTCTTTGCAGTGCTACACCATGGCCTACACTGAATCAGCCAGGCGGATGGTTCCACTCTATCTTTAAGCTGACAATTGGTCAGGGAAGAAGCGCTTCCCGCTATCCAATCGGTTTCCTGTGGATGATTCTTCTGGTAATCCTGATGGAGTTCGTTCTGAACCATACTAAATTCGGACGTTACACCATCGCAATCGGTTCCAACAAAGAAGCAGCAGCTCTTTCCGGAATCAATGTTAAGTTCTATCATGTAATGGTATATGTAGTATGCGGTCTGTTTACAGGACTTGCAGCTATCGCATATGCAGCAGTAACTCCTACTGTACAGCCTGGTACAGGTGCCGGACTTGAAATGGATGCGATCGGCGGTGTATTCGTTGGTGGTGTTGCAGCTTCCGGTGGTTACGGATCTGTAGTAGGAACTTTAGTTGGTATTTTCGTTATCATGCTGCTTAAGACCGGTCTTCCATATGTTGGTCTTCAGGCGAACTGGCAGCAGATTATCACAGGTCTGGTACTGATCGTTGCAGTATTGATCGACATTCTGAAAGAAAAGAAAAGCGCAAAATAACAATTGAATATGTGGGACCAGCTGTCTGGCAGCTGGTCTGAGTGAAACATTTATAATGGATGTGAAGCGTCGAAGAGGTGTAATGGCGTATCATCATAAAAACTATATAATTTATTTCAAGGAGGAAGTAGAAATGAAAGCAAAAAAAGTTATGGCATTAGTACTCTGTGCAGCAATGGTATCTGGTTTAGCAGCAACAACTGTTATGGCAGCTCCGGAAGA
>CAKRKL010000093.1 GCA_934358405.1 uncultured Blautia sp. | reverse complement strand
GGTGGAGATATCACACAGGGTCTTCCTCGTGTCGAGGAGCTTTTCGAGGCAAGAAAGCCGAAAGGACTTGCCGTTATTACTGAAATCAAGGGTGTTGCTACAATCAATGATACCAAGAAGAAGAGAGAAATCATTGTAACAGATCCGGAGAATGGCGAATCCAAGACCTATCTGATCCCATATGGTTCCCGTATTAAGATTATGGATGGACAGGTTATGGAAGCCGGTGATGAGCTTACAGAAGGTAGTGTAAATCCGCATGATATCCTGAGAATCAAAGGTGTTCGTGCTGTTCAGGACTACATGATTCGTGAGGTACAGCGTGTATATCGTCTCCAGGGTGTTGAGATTAACGATAAGCATATCGAGGTTATTGTTCATCAGATGCTGAAGAAGATTCGTATTGAGGATAACGGAGATTCTGAATTCCTGCCAGGAACACTTGTTGACTTCCTTGAGTACGAGGAAGTAAATGAGAAACTGGAAGCTGAGGGATTACGCCCGGCAATTGGAAAGCAGGGAATGCTCGGTATCACTAAGGCATCTCTTGCAACTGATTCCTTCCTGTCAGCTGCTTCTTTCCAGGAAACTACTAAGGTTCTGACTGAAGCTGCTATTAAGGGTAAGGTTGATCATCTGATTGGTCTGAAGGAAAATGTTATCATTGGTAAACTGATTCCTGCAGGAACAGGCATGAAGTGTTACAGCGATGTAGAGCTTGACACCGGAATGCCAGAAGAGCCGGAAGAAGTTGATTTTGATGAACTGGAAGATGATCAGGACATGCTTGATGTTGCAGAAGACTCTGAAGATCTGGAGTTCAATGAGGCTCTGGAAGAAACAGAGGATGCATTCGAGGATGAAGATGTGGATTCCGCTGATGACAGTGAAGAATAATAAATGAGTTTAAGCTCTCCCGGAGAGACATAGTCGCTTTGGGAGAGTTTTTTTATGCAATAAAAACATATTCTAAAGCAGAATGTATTTGTGCGTAAAGCAAATTATCGGACATATGGCAGACTGTAATAACTGGAAAGAGATGGATATAGAAAAATACAGGCAGGACTATCATTTGTGGTAATATTCTAGTATAATATTACGAAAACCCGGGAGGAATCCCGGGAAGAAAGATTGTGGTCAGTAATCAACTTTCTTTTCGGAAAGGAGGAGCTTGTATGGATAAGGGAGTTCCGGTTTCTGTCTGGCCAGAGTGGCAGCTTATAGAGAAAATCGGCGAAGGCTCTTTTGGAAAAGTATATAAGGCACAGCGAACCGAGCGGGGGCGCTCTTTTTACTCTGCTATTAAACTCATATCCATTCCCGGTAATAAGGGAGAGCTTGACAGCGTACGCTCAGAGATGAATGATGAGCAATCTACCAGAGAATATTTTCGTAATCTGGTAGAAGACTGCATCCAGGAAATATATACAATGGAGCATTTCTGTGGAAATTCCCATATTGTATCATTTGAAGATTTTAAGGTGGTGGAATATCTTGATGAAATTGGCTGGGATATTTACATTCGCATGGAATATCTGACCAGCTTTATGGATTATTGCACAGGTAAGGAGCTTACAGAGAAAGAGGTAATCAAGCTTGGCTGTGATCTTAGCATGGCGCTGATTTACTGCCGTAAGCTAAATATTATTCATCGGGATGTGAAGCCAGAAAATATTTTTGTATCCAGATTCGGCGACTTTAAGCTGGGTGATTTTGGAATTGCAAGAGAGCAGGCGCACACAATGGGAAATATGTCTAAGAAGGGAACCTATTCCTATATGGCACCTGAGATTTACAAAGGAGAGAAGTACGACAGCAGTATTGATATCTATTCTCTTGGAATTGTATTGTATAAGCTGATGAATCAGAACAGATTGCCTTTTTTGTCTTTAGATAAGCAGTTAATCACTTATCGTGACAAGGAGAATGCATTGACACGGCGTATGGCTGGGGAGAAAATGCCTGCCCCATCTAAGGCAAGCGCAGCTTTTTCCCATATTATACTCAAAGCATGTGCTTATGAACCGCAGAAGCGTTATCGAACACCAGAGGATATGCTTCAGGATTTGGAGAACCTGCGGATCGCGCCTGTAAATGCGGCAAAGGAATGGGAGAAATCCCAGTGGCAGCTTGCAAATCATCACGATATGGAGCGGGCTCAGAGAGGCTATGTGCCGGAGGAGCCAGAAGCAGCTGCTATGGATAAAACACATGTTGCAGAAAATCCTCAGGTGGAGAAGGTAATTCGCAGGGAAGAAGCGAAGGAGCAGAGCAGCCTTCAAAATGGAGGGAAAGAAACTCAGGATTTAAAAGCATCCAGAAGTATTCGAAGAGAATCGAAATCAGGTGCAGCTGTAAGAAAGAAACGCCAGATACTGGAAAGAACAGAACGAAAAATTTCTCCGTGGACGGTTTCGGTTGCTGTTGTAGCAATGGCAGCATGTATTATAATCGGTGTTTACGTGAAACTGATTCGTGATGAAGAATGGAAAGCTCAGAATACTACACGGGTCATGGAGGTGCTGGAGGCTAATGATAACAGTACTGCACAGATCGATGATTTCTCTACCGCAATTCAGACGATTAAAGAACAGGCAAATGCCATTGTAGAAAAACTGGATAAATGCAAGGAGGTTGGCAAGGAGGGGGATAGAATTCGTTACTATGACAGTGATGATAAGCTTGTGAAGGCTCTTATTTATCCAGAAGCTTCTGAGGATGGCGTTTATGAAGAATATTATTATTGGGATGAGAGACTGTTTTTTGCATATATATGGACCGGCAATAAGAAAGAACTTTATTACTATGATAAGCGCGGTAAGATGATCCGCTGGATTGATACAGACGGAGTTGTCCATGATAAAGAAAATGACAGCACAGAGTATATCAAGCGTGGAGAGAAATATTGGAAGAATGCTCTGGAACAGTTAGATGAATAGCAAAGAGGAATCGTATGACATACCGTATTAATTATGCTTACACCTGTCACCCGGGGAGGGTGCGGTCGAATAATGAAGATAATTTCTGGTGCTGTGGGAAAAATCTTCCGGTACAGAATATGGGAATGGAGGAGATTTGCTGCAATATAAGATTGCGGGAAAGTCTTCCGGTCTTAATGGTATTTGATGGGATGGGGGGAGAAAGCCAGGGAGAAATGGCGGCTTATCTGGCCTCAGAAAAATTTGGAAAATACTACAAACAAAACAAAGGAATGCTGCGCAGACGGCCGGAGGAATTTCTTCTGGAGGCTTGTCAGTCCATGAATCAGGCAGTGTGCAGCTACAGCACCAGTAATAAGATCAGTGCCATGGGGACAACGATAGCATTGATTGCGTTTGCAAAAAAATCTATTCATATCTGCAATTTGGGAGACAGTAGGATCTATCGGCAGAATCAGGGAAATATTCAGCAGCTTTCAACGGATCATGTATTGAGAAGCTATATGTTTGGAAAAGCCCCACTGACACAGTTTCTGGGAGTGGAGGAAAGTGACATGAAGCTGGAGCCTTTTATAAAATCGCTGGAATACCAGGCTGGAGACCGCTACCTTTTGTGTTCCGATGGGGTGACAGATATGCTGTCTGATCAGGAAATTGAAGAAATTATGGCTTCTGTGGATTCAGTGCAGGAGACGGTACAGCTTCTTAGAGACAAGGCTCTGGAAAAGGGAGGCCGGGATAATACAACGATTATACTTTGTGAAGTTCAGCATGAGGACCATCCGTTGCGTACCTGGTTTCAGCAAAACAAAAAAGAAAATGAAGGTGACGTATTATGAAAAATCGTATGCAGGATCTTGATTTCGAACAAACAGTGGCATTTGATTCAGTGAAGGATTTTGAATTTACCAGAAGAGCTGCACAGAGATTTCGCCAGATTGTGAGTCTGGAGGGATTTGAAGAAGATGCAGACGTGATTTTTCATTATTTGTATAAAGAGATGGAACTGGTTTCCTTTGGAGATCATCTGAAAAGATATATTTATGAACGTGCTGGCATTGAAGAACCTTTTGCGGAAGTTCCCCAGGAAGTATACAGGGATATTGCAGTGGAGTCCTTTAAGGAGACATACACACCCAAGTCTATGAATCCTACCTCTACAAAGCTTCCGGCACTTGTAAATAACTGGCTGACTCAGGCCTCTGTAAAGAGGGAGACTGTTTTTCTTCTCGGGTTTGGGCTTCGTATGAGTGCAGAGGATGTATCGGATTTCCTCACAAGAGTGTTAAAGGAGCAGGATTTTGACTTTCATAACCCTGAGGAAGTAATCTATTGGTATTGCTATAGTAAGCAGCTGCCTTACAGCAAGGCAGAAGAATATAAGGAATGCTATAAGTCCATAGAGCCTGCAGCTCATGACGATATTGTATCAGAAGTAATGACCGGGAAATCCTCTATCGATTCCGAAACGAAGCTTCTTCGGTATCTGGCATGTTTAAAAGCCGGATGGGATGATCCTATGAATGAGAAAAGCCAGGCGTTTCAGGAATTCCAGCGGCTTTTGCAGCACGCAAAGGAGATTATTGCTTCCATGTATCAGAAGGATGAGGAAGAGAAGGGACGAAATAAGGTATGGAAGGCAGAGAATATCACTCCTTCTGACCTTGAGAAGGTGATCTGTAATGGCATCCCCATCAATCGTATGGGCAATCTTAAGAAAATGTCCGCCTCCATTCTGGCAAAGCATTTCAGCCAGAAGCGTTTCAGCAGGCAGAGGATTACCAATATTCTAAACCATAAGTTTCCCGTGGAGCGTTTTGATCTTCTTACAATCGAATTTTTTATTGTGTCCCAGGAGATGGAAGATGACGATCCATATGACCGCTACCACCATTTTATAGAGGAAGCCCAGAGCATTCTGAAGAAATGCGGAATGAGCGAGATCTACATCGTAAATCCTTATGAATGCTTTTTACTGATGTGCCTCCTTACAGACTGTCCTTTGGCTGTATTCTCCGAAATCTGGGAGAAATCCTATGAAGAAGGAGAAGAGGAAGAGAAGCAAGAGTAAGGTGATACAGTGGTGATCATAATGACTGCAGCAATATCTCTCACAAATTGTGATGTACATTTTGCAGAAAGTTTTTTAAACATACAAAAAAGAACCATGGCATCAGATCCTGGTTCTTTTTTGCATTTTCAAAAGTATAGATACATTTATTTGGCTTATCAGCTATTATAAGTCAGGTAGATAGTTCTGCTTAACTGTGCAATAGTATTTTGCGCAGCAGAGGTATCAGTAAGATTCTCTGAAAGAAAACAGATTACCAGATCGTTACCGGAGCTTGTATCATAAAGGATTCCGGCATCATTTTCCACATTGGAAAGCTCTCCGGTTTTGTTGGCTGTTTTTACACCCTCCGGAAGAGCGGCAGGAATCTTGTTGCTGCGCTGTTGTTGCTTCAGAAGTGAATACATATCCTCTGCATGCGCCAGAATCGGGGAAGCGGAAGTATCTGTACAGCTCTGATAGATTTCCTTCAGGAATTTGCCACAGTCATAGGCTGATGTGTAGTTATCCCCGAATTCATTGCTGGCAAGAAGGAGCCTTCCCATAGAGGTGCTGTTATAGCCATGCTCCTTGCAGAAGCTGTTAACCTTCTCCATGCCTGCGCTGCTGTCACCGCCGCCAAGGCAGGATACCAGGCTGTTGGCTGCATCGTTGTCGCTGACGGTAATCATAGGCAGAAGATATCCATCAATAGTCTGCGTGCCGTATTGCTGAGTCAGGTTATCGTAATTTTCATATACAGCACCCATAATATAAAGCTTGATCAGGCTTGCTGCCTGCATGGAAAAATCATTGATGGTACCCTCTGAACCTCCTGACAGGTCGCAGATATAAACACTCCAGGAGCCATTTGCAGAAGGAAGTAAGGTGCGAAGCTGTGCAAGAAGCTCTTCCATAGTCTGATCTGCTTTATTATCAAAAACGGAATTGCCCTGCGAAGGAGAAATAGAGCCATTTTCCGCATTTGCTTCAGGAGTACCGGAAGGAGATGCGGCTGAAGACGATTCAGATTGCCTGGAAGTATCATTTGGTGCAGGCTCCGGTTGGTCAATCTCCTGGTTCTGGGTATTTTCTTCCTTCTCAGGAACTCTGGTCACAGGCATAGGTCCTGCATTTTCCTGTTCAGAAGAATCCTCCGGTGAATCAGAATTATCAGCAACATTACCGGAAGTAAATCCATCATTAGTTTCTGTATCGCCCGAAATGAACCCGTCTTCTTCCTGGCTACGGGCAGTCTGTATTTTGGTTTGCTCAGTACTTGTGGAAAGCTCTTTCTGACGAATGGTGAAATAAACAATTAGTAAAATAAGGATTACAGCAATAATACTAAGGATTATCAGCAAATAAGAAGAAGCTGACCGTTTCTTTTTCATTAGTTTTCTACATCCTTTCTGACGGACTCAAAATAAGAATCAATGCCGTCTGCAATTCCTGCGACCATAGTATCCTGAAAATCAGGATCACTCATCTTAAGGTCATCCTGTTCGTTTGTCATAAATCCCATTTCCAGAATAGTGACTGGGAGTGTGCTCCAGTTAATTCCTGTCATGTTATCTGCATAAGTAACCCCACGGTTATCAAATCCGGTTGTCTGGCAGTAGGAATCCAGAATACACTGGGAAAGCAGATTGGATTTTTCATAGAGAGAAGCAACATAGGGATTGGAAGAAGAAGGCGAAATGGTAAGTGCACCTGAGGCAGCAGAGGATTCTGCACCGTTGGCATGAATCCGGACATAAATTTCTGCGCCCTGCTCAGCGGCATATTCTGCCCGCTCCTTATTGCTGATTGCCGTGTCGTTATCTCTTCTTGTAAGAACTGTTGTGTAGCCGCGGTCTGTAAGCTCCTGCTCCAGTTTAAGGGAAACATCAAGATTCAGCTGGTATTCTCCAAGCCCGCTGTAAGCTCCCCAAGTGCCGGTGGATGCTTTGGCTTTCATCTCTGATGAGCCGGGGCCAAGAGGCTCCAGATCACTCATATCTACATCCGGTCCCTGATGTCCTGGATCAATTGCAACAGTGTGGCTGTCTGCTTTGAGGGTTTCTGCACAAACTATCTGTATAGAACCTGGATTTATGCTCCATAATAGAGATGAGAGCAAAACAGAAGTTTTTATAAAATGCAAAGACATAGCGTTTCCCCTTTCTGATTATTTACAGAATGCCGGGCAGTTAGACTTTTTACCAGGCAGAGCTGTATTGGGAAGTCTTTTTATTTATTATAATAACGTACAGTAGGGAATGCAATGTAAAGTTTAGTTTCTGGCAGCTGCCCGGAAATTTCAGGGGAAGTGTGTGTATAAGTAATATTTTGCGATTACATTATAATAGGAAGAAAGCAATGATGCCCCCGGATAGAATCCATTTGAACTTCACCGCAATAACATGTAAAAATACGGAAAAAATAAGGAAAAATTGCAGAAAAACACCTTGACAGAGATATGCAGACAGGATATAATCAAAAAGCGTGCGAAA
>CAKRKL010000092.1 GCA_934358405.1 uncultured Blautia sp. | reverse complement strand
GTGGTTTGGAGAACTGTGCGAGTGGACTGTGCTTTGAACACCCATGTGCAGAATGTGTGGCACTAGAGGCTTTTTGTAAAAAAGAAGAACTGTCCAGGCTGGAATTTATTGGAAATGATATTTACCAGATTATGGTTAAATATCTGGAAATCGATGGAAAGCCATATGTTATGGAAATGCTTAAACTTATGGATAAGAATTCTTTGATCGCACAGGAAGACAGGGAACGCCTGGTCGGCAATCTTACAGGCTATACGGATCGATTGTATAGTGATGTTTTAACAAAAGTTTATAACAGACGTTACTTCGAGGAAGAACTGAAAAATCAAAAGGGTCCGGCGGGTATTGCGATGATCGATCTGGATGATTTTAAGCTGTATAATGATACATATGGACATAAGGCTGGAGATATGGCTCTTACGGCTGTGGCTAAAGTGATCCTAAGACATATCCGCAAAACGGATATACTGGTTCGCTATGGTGGGGACGAATTTCTTCTGATCATTCCCGGAGTAACAGCACTTGAGTTCACGCGCAGACTGCAGAAGATTCTTGATAAAATTCACGAAACCACAATACCTGGATATACCAGAATACAGCTCTCTGTAAGTATTGGAGGTACCATCGCTGCAGCTGACGAGACTATTGAAAGTGTTGTGGGAAGAGCTGACCGATTTATGTATCAGGCAAAGACACGTAAGAATCTGGTGGTGACTGAGTCAAGCGAAGGCAAGGATGGAACCGAAGGTGGTACAAAGATTGAGCATGATGCGCTGAAGCAGCAGATTCTGATTGTAGATGATGCTGAACTGAATCGTGAAATACTAGCTGAGATCCTGCACCCGGATTTTAAGACTATGGAGGCTCGCAGCGGGGAGGAGTGTATTTCATTGCTGCGACAGTATGGTGCAGGAATCTCGCTGGTATTGCTGGACATTGTTATGCCAGGCATGGATGGCTTTGCAGTCCTGGAGGAAATGAACCGAAACCATTGGTTGGAGGATATTCCGGTTATTATGATTTCCAGTGAAGAGACAGAATCATATATACGCCGTGCTTACGAATTGGGAGTCTCTGACTACATTAGCCGTCCATTTGATTCAAAGGTTGTTTATCGGCGTGTATATAATACTATTAAGTTATACGTAAAACAGAGGCGCCTAATCACACTTGTAACGGATCA
The DNA here is from genome assembly GCA_934358405.1 of uncultured Blautia sp. Classification (GTDB taxonomy): domain Bacteria; phylum Bacillota; class Clostridia; order Lachnospirales; family Lachnospiraceae; genus Blautia_A. Next base: position 6,435 of record CAKRKL010000092.1, on the reverse strand, counting down.
AATTCGGGAAAAAGAAAAAAACAGTCAGATTTTGATAGATATCCTCAGTCACATTGTAGAATTCCGAAATGGAGAGAGCGGACTTCATGTTCAGCACATCAAGAGATTTACCGGACTTTTACTGGAAAGACTTGTACAAAAGACAGATAGATATCATCTTCAGTGGTCTGATCAGTATATGATTACAATTGCGTCTGCACTTCATGATATCGGTAAGGTGGGAATTGATGAAAAAATTCTGAATAAACCAGGCAGACTTACTGATGAAGAATTTGCAGAAATGAAGAAGCATACCCTGATCGGTGCTTCCATGCTGAAGGGACTCGGCGTATATCAGGATGAAGATCTTGTTAAGGTTGCTTACCAGATTTGCAGATGGCATCATGAACGCTATGATGGAAAGGGGTATCCGGACGGACTAAAAGGAGAAGAGATTCCCATCGCAGCGCAGGTTGTTTCAGTAGCTGATGTATATGATGCACTTACAAGCGAACGGGTATATAAAAAAGCATTCACTCATGAAAAGGCGATAGAAATGATTCTTGCCGGAGAATGCGGAACCTTTAATCCCCTTCTGCTAGAGTGCCTGATGGATATTCAGGGAGACATCTTAGCAGAAAAGGAGAAAGCGGCAGAGCAAGCTGTTTATTCCCAGGGAATTTACGCAAGGAAGCTATTGGAGAGCTGACCATATGAAAAAGAAGATTCTTACATTGGCGGCAGTGGTGACACTGCCGTTTATTCTACTTGCAATGTATTTGCTTGCATCTATGGCAAGTTATAGCAATACTTATTCAGAAATTGTAAGCAACATGACAGTTGCCAATAACTATAATCTGAATTTTAAAGAAGAGATGGACGAAAGTCTCTATAAGCTGGTAGTTGGCTATGTGACAATGGAAAATATTGAGGCAGACAAAAGCCTTAAAAATCCTTATACCTTGATTGAAGAGCTACGCAGTGAATTTACCAGACTTACTGCAATCACTACGGAATCAGAAAGCAAGCTATGGCTGGAGAGTCTTCTGCGCAATATTAACAGCCTGGAAAAAAGAGTGGATGATATTGTAGAAAGTACTGTAGCTGGAGGCAGATATAGTGAAAATATTGAGAAGCTGGATAATAATATCTATATTCTTACAGCGTTGATTCAGGATGATATTCAGTATTATATCTATTATCAGACGCGTTATATGGAGAAGGTTACAGATACATTGCAAAAGCAAATCAGACGATTTATGGTGGTGTGCAGTATTTTAATCGGGGGACTTATTATTGTAGCTGCCGTGAGTGCGGTTATGATTGTTTCCGGAATTATGCAACCGATTCGTCAGCTGATTTTAGCTACGGAAAAAATTGCTCAAGGGGATTTTGACGTCAGAGCCCAGGCAGAGTCTGACGATGAGATAGCGGAGCTTGCAGTAAGCTTTAATAAAATGGCAGGAAATATGCAGTCTTTGATTGATAAGGTTAAGGAAGACGAGCGTAAAATGCGAAAAGCAGACCTACGCCTTCTTCAGGAACAGATTCAGCCGCATTTTCTTTATAATACGCTTGATACTATTGTGTGGCTGATAGAATCTAACGAGCAGGATGAGGCAGTGACAATGGTTGTTACCTTATCTGATTTTTTTCGTGAGATCCTTAGCAAGGGAAAGGAATTCATTTCTATTCAGGAAGAAGAGAAACATATCAGCAGCTATCTGCAGATTCAGGAGATGCGTTATCGGGATATTCTGGAATATGATATTCAACTGGATCAGATTATTTACAAGTATCAGATTCTTAAGCTAACCTTGCAGCCGGTAGTGGAGAATGCCCTTTATCATGGAATTAAGTATAAGCGTGCAAAAGGCTGTATTCATATCCACGGAGAAAAGGAAGGGGAAATTATTCGTCTGACTGTTCGTGATGACGGCGTGGGAATGAATGAAGAAGAGCTTGCTCAGCTTCGCAGAGAAATTGAAAAACCGTGTCAGGAAACGGAAAAAGGTTTTGGGCTGGCGAATGTGAATGAACGTATCCATATGTATTTCGGATACGAATATGGGATGAATATTAAATCTGTGAAGGGAGAAGGAACTACAGTTGAGATTGTGATTCCTGCAATTCTGGAGGCTCCGAAGGGGAACACTGTCGCTGGAAATCAACGGGAGGATACAGCATTATGAAGCAGCTTATAAAAAAGAATATATGGGCAGTGGCACCGATTTTATTTGTTCTGATAGCATTGGTTCTTTTGGGAAGTCCTTTCGAAACCGGGAATATTCAGGAAAATTCTGCGGAGGATGATAATCTGATTGTGGTGGGAGTTTCACAGGTGGGAAGTGAATCTGTATGGCGGACAGCGCACACACAGTCAATTCATAATGCTTTTACCAGAGCCAATGGATATTTGCTGATTTTTGATAATGCAAGACAGAAGCAGGCAAATCAGATTAAGGCAATTAGAAGCTTTATTTCTCAGCAGGTAGATTATATTGTATTATCGCCCATTGAAGAAACAGGATGGGACACGGTGCTTCAGGAAGCAAAAGATGCAGGAATTCCGGTAATTCTCATGGACCGTACTGTGGAAGTAGAAGATAATTCACTTTATACTACCTGGATTGGTTCTGATTTTGTCCGGGAAGGTCAGGATGCAGGCTGCTGGCTGGAAGAGTATCTGGAAGAACAGGGGAAAACTCAGAATGAAATAAATATTGTAGTGCTGCAGGGAACAAAAGGAGCAACTGCTACAATTGGAAGAACCAGAGGCTTCAATGAAATTGTAAAGATACAGAATAACTGGAATGTTCTGGAACAGGTAGATGGAGAATTTACTACAGCCAAAGGCAAAGAAGAGATGGCTCGTTTGCTGGAAAAATATGATAATATTGATGTGGTAGTTTCCCAAAATGATGATATGACCTTTGGAGCACTTGAAGCAATTCATGCAACTGGCAAAACAACAGGAATCAACGGTGATATAACAGTGATTTCTTTTGATGCAGTAGATGCCGGAGTGGAGCTGGTGAGAAATGGAGAAATCAATATTGATGTTCAGTGCAACCCAGATCAGGGAAAATATGTGGAACAGGTCATTCAGGATATGGAAGCCGGAAAAGAAGTAGAAAAAGCGTATTATGTGCCGGAACAGGTATATACGCAGAAAAATGTGGGGGAGAAAAAGAATGCTGCTGAAAGTATTTCTGGTTGAGGATGAAACAGTGATTAGGGAAGGCTTGCGTGATCGAATTCCCTGGGATCAATTTGGGTATCGCTTTGTAGGAGAGGCTGCTGATGGGGAAATGGCACTCCCTTTGATCCGGAAAACAAGGCCGGATGTGTTGATTACGGATATTAAAATGCCTTTTATGGATGGACTTTCCCTTAGCAAAATTGTAAGTAAGGAATTTCCACGGATGAAAATTATTATTGTCAGTGGATATGATGATTTTGAATATGCGAGGCAGGCTATTGAGGTAGGAGTGGAACAATATCTTCTTAAGCCTGTCACCCGAATGAAGCTGAAAACAGTTCTTCTTGAATTAAAGGATAAAATTGAACAGGATCAGGAGCAGGAGGATTATCGTATCCAGTTTCAGAATGAGATTCAGGAGTATGAGCAGTTTTCCAGACGACGCTTTATGGAAAAAATTCTGGAAGGAGAGCTTTCAGTCAAAGAGATTTACGATGAAGCAGCCAGACAGTCTATTGAGCTTACAGCAGCAGGCTATAATCTTTTATTTTTGTATTTACAGGAACAAAATAAGGATAAGATAGAAGGTTTTTTACGCAAGCAGAATGAAGTGCTGCATTATTTTTTACGATATCCCCAATATCTGCTTTTCCGATGGAATGTAAATAGCTATGGTGTCCTTATAAAAGGAGAAATGTCTCAGCTTGAAGAACTGGCAGGAAATTGCATTGATTATATTGAGCGGATTTGCAGTGATGGAGAGCTATTGGAATGGTATGTGGCAGTGGGCAAACCAGTGGAGCGTTTAAGTCTGCTTCCTCAGTGCTATCAGAGTGTAAACCATTATTTTGCATATCGCTTTATGGTACCGGGGATCCATGTACTTACAGAGAAAACATTGGAGAATTATGTAAACTCACAAGAGGAAAATCAGTTGAATGGAGTGGATTCTTCTCAGTTGAATCCGGAAATCATAAAAGATTTTCTCATGAAGGGAAATTGCTGCGAGATACAGGAGTTTGTCCAGGGATATTTAGGAGGAATGAGTAAAGCACTGGAATCCAGAATGTTTCGGGATTATATGGTGCTTCATGTGCGTTTTACTGCAATGATGTATCTGGAAGCTCTTGGTGTACCCAAGGAAGCTTATACAGATTGCATTGATATAAAATATAAGGAAACAAGTATAAAGACAGCTGAGGTGGCTAAGTATTGTGTGAACATGCTTCAGGCTGCAATTCATATTCGAGATCAAAGAAGTGAATCGCAGGGAACGGACGCTATAAGGAAGGCTCTGGACTATATAGATGCGAATTGCTGTAAGGAAAGTATTTCCTTGAATGAGGCTGCATCTGCTGTAAATATGAGTGCAAATTATTTCAGTGCAATTTTTAGTCAGAAGATGCAGAAGACTTTTGTGGAGTATATAACAGGAAAAAGAATGGAGCGTGCAAAGAAGCTCCTGCGCGAAACGGATAAGTCATCCGGTGAGATTGCGCAGGAGGTGGGATATAAAGACCCTCATTATTTCAGTTATGTGTTTAAAAAAAATACAGGCTGCAGTCCAAGAGAGTACAGAAGCAAGAGCTGCACATAATAAAGTTATGCGTTTAAAGTGCATGCGAAGATGTTCTGGACGGTATCAGCTGAAGCGGGACTTCCTGTGAAGATACAGGAAGTCCTTTTAATTTGTCTGAAATCATCCGGGCTGCCATGTAAGCCGGCTCATGAGCAGAGTAGGATAATGTGGTTACACGCAAAAGCCCGGAAGAGGTAATGTAGCTTGTATTAAATGCAGCCAGGGCCATTTCTGATATGGAACCAGAGGTCTTTGGTTCTATAAAGGGTTTGAAAGAAGAAAGAGAAAGCTTTTCCCATAACAGCCAGGCAATAAAATCATTCTCACAGACTATGGCAGTGCAGTCAGCAGTAAGATTTTCCAGAAAATTTTTCAGAAAATTAATATTTCGATTACGGCGAAAATTGTCCAGATCCTCTGTTGTGAACCAGCCAATGTTTCTGTCCGGAACGGTTAGCCTTTGATTTTGCATAGCGTTCAGAAAGCCTTGACAGCGCATATGCCCACGAAGATCATCCATTTGGAATATGCCTGCAATGGAAGTGTGACCTTTGTCCGTAAGCTCGTGCACCAGAAGATGGGCTCCATAAGTATGATTTGTATAAAGAACCGGAAGCTGAGACAGTTCAGGGTAGGTACAGCCAAGAAAAAAAATAGCTGTTCCCTTTTGGAGAAGCTGTTGGTAAAGTTCTGTGTTCAGTGTGGGAAGGGCACTTTTTACAGGCTCGACAAGAATAGCCCGAAGGGGATTTTTTAGGAGAAACCGGAGAATCTGCCTTTCCTGATCCTGATGACCGAAAGTGGGAAAAATCTTGCAGGTAAAACTATGTGTTGCCAGAGCTGTACGAAGCTGGCTTATAAAAGCCGGATACTGGTATTGCTGTTCATCTGGAATCAGGATTCCGACTACATTACGAGAAACTTGGGCGGAAAGTCCGGTAATATAAGCTCCGCTGCCTTTTATCCGATAGATTTCCTGCGAATTCTCAAGAACTGCCAGTGCGGCCCGAACCGTTTGGCGGCTGACATGGTATCTGAAACATAATTCCTGCTCTGAGGGCAGTTTGTTAAGTCCATTTTGAATATATTCCTGAATCATTTGTCTTAGCTGTTCTGTGAGCCATTTATATTTGATTGCCATAGAGTTTTCCTCCTGAATAAATATGTTCTTTTTCCTCTGCGTTCTTATAAGTGATAAATTATTTACTAGGTTAAAAAAATCTCATAATTTTTCCTACTGTAAAAAATTGCAAATAGAAATTTTCCTGTTTTTTTACCAAAGAAAATCTTACTTTCTTTTCGAGCTCATAAACCCTTTTATCTGTTATTAGACAATTTGTCATAGCGAAAAATATGGAAAAAAGAGGAATATTTCAGGGATATCTTAAGAAAACAAACTTTTTTTCATGTAATTCGTAAAAAAATTCACTTTTTACAGGCTAAGAATCATTATAATACAAATCTGTATTTATTTCACTAATAAAAAATAAAATCTGTATTGGATAAACTGATGAAACTTCTAAAAATACGAAACGCAATATTGAATTTTATATTGATTTTCGCTAAATTATAGACATCAAGAAAACGTAGAACCTTCAAAAAAGAAAGAGAGGAACAAACACTATGAAAAAGAAATTAGCAGTTATGGCACTCGCAGCAGCAACACTCAGCATGA
>CAKRKL010000091.1 GCA_934358405.1 uncultured Blautia sp. | reverse complement strand
GATGAGGGATGGATCAGTGCATGTAAAGACAGAATGACAAGCACCATCGAGAGAAGTAAGGTTCATCCATCTATTCTTTTATGGTCTCTTGGAAATGAATCCTATAATGGATCCTGTTGGGCAGAGCTTGGAAAATTATGTAAAGAGCTTGATCCGACAAGACTTGTTCATTATGAAGGTGACAGAGATATTCCGGAAGTAGATGTATGGTCAAGAATGTACCGTCGTGTTAATAAGCTGGACGTAATGGATAAATACCAGAATCCACTTGTATGGTGGGGAAATTACGGAACCAAGCCTGCACTTCAGTGTGAATATGCACATGCAATGGGTAATGGCGTTGGTAACCTGAAAGAGTACTGGGATGTTTATGAAGCATATCCAAACCTTCAGGGTGGATTTATCTGGGACTGGGTAGACCAGACAATTTATGAGGCAACACCTACAAACCAGATGCTTACTAACGATGGAAAAGAAATCGATGTTTATCTGAAGGGTGAGCTTTCCGAAGAAGGAAAAGACGGCAAGGCATTAAAGGGATATGCACAGTGCTATAATGATAAGGCTCTGAACATCAAAGGAAAATCTGAGCTTACTCTGGAAGCATGGGTAAAACCGGAAGCAGTAGATGAGACCAGCCCAATCATTACCAAGGGTAATGACGACTGGATGTGTACAGAATCCTATGGTCTTCAGAGAAAGGTTGAGACTGACTACGAGACTGGCGAGAAGACTGCAGATTATGTAGAGTTCTATATTTATAACACAAACTGGGATAATGACAACGGAGTTTATGAAAAGGTTTCTGCATCCGTTCCAACTCCGGAAGATTGGGCAGATAACTGGCATCATGTAGCTGGTACTTTTGATGGTAAAGAACTGAAGCTTTATATTGATGATGTAGAAGTAGCAACAGCAGAAAGCTCCAAGGGAATCGCCGGAGGCGGAAACGCAGTTGGTATCGGTGCTGATGTAACTTATGATGCGCAGAATCCAAATGTTCCGGCTAACTTCAAGGGCCTGATCGACAGTGTACGAATCTACAAGGCTGCACTTACTGCTGATGAATTAAAAGATACAGAAAGAAAAGCTAATGACGATACTGTTGTATGGCTTGATTTCGAAGAAGCAACAGACAGAACATACAGCCAGGAACAGTACAACAGCTTTGGCGGCGACTGGCAGGATATTCCGGAAGGAAATCCAAACAACAAGAACTTCTGTGCAAACGGTCTTGTATCTGCTGACAGAACACCACAGCCTGAGTTAGTAGAAGTTAAGAAGCTGTATCAGAACATTGGAATCACAAACAGAGACATCCGCAATGGAAAGGTTAACATTGAGAATAAATATCTCTTTACAAACCTGAATCAGTTCAAGGGTACCTGGGAACTGATCGAGGATGGAAAACCGATCCAGAGTGGTGAGTTTACAGATGATCAGTTAGACATTGCACCACTTACTGAAACTGTTCTCGAAATTCCATTTACAGAGCCTGAATTAAAGGCTGGTTCTGAGTATTTTGTAAACCTGAGCTTTGAATTAAAAGAGGATACTTCATGGGCAGAGGCTGGTCATGAAATCGCAAAAGAGCAGATTGCATTACTGTATGAGACAGGTTATGCAGATGCAATTGAAGAGTCTGCAATTCCGGCACTTAGTGTAGACGATCAGGAAGACGCAACTGTTATCACAGGTGATGATTTCGAACTGAGCTTTAATAAGAAAGACGGATGTATTTCCTCCTTTACTTATCAGGACGTAGAGCTTCTTGAAAACGGACCTACACCAAACTTCTGGAGAGCACCTACAGACAGTGACCTTGGATACTATTCCGCAAACACACTCTCTGACTGGAGATATGCAGGTGTGGATAGAAAGGTCAAAGAAGTTACTGTAGATACAGAAGCAGAAAACAAGGTTGTAATTACTGTAAACGCAACACTTCCAACCAGCAAGAAATCTGAGTGGCAGCAGGTTTATACAGTATACGGAACCGGAGATGTTAAGATCGCAAGTACCTTAACACCAGGTAGCGCAGACCTTCCGATGATTCCGGAAATTGGTAACCTTCTTGTATTACCAAAAGAATTCCATAATGTAACATGGTATGGACGTGGACTGGAAGAGAACTATATCGACAGAAAGACAGGATATAACATTGGCTTATATCAGAGTACAGTAGAAGATTTCTTTGTAGATTATATTAAACCACAGGAAACCGGAAACCGTACAGACGTAAGATGGGTAAGTCTGACTAACGATGATGGTATCGGACTGCTTGCAAAATCTTATACACCAATTGAATTTAATGCTCTTGGATATACACCGGAAGACCTGACAAATAATCTTCATTCTTATTTACTTCCGGAAAGTGACAGTGTGATCTGGAGACTGAACTACAAGCAGATGGGTCTTGGCGGAGATAACTCCTGGGGAGCTAAACCGCTTGACAAATATCAGATTCCGGCAAACCAGACTTATAAGTATACCTTCACATTAAAACCAATTTCTACAAGCGATGTTGATGCATCCATGGCAGAATCTAAAGTAGTATTACCGTAATAACAACAATAAAAAAGCCCCGGCATTTGCCGGGGCTTTTTTTACCAGGTGGAATCTTTATTTTTGAAGATTTGTGGAATAACAGTCACCGGAAAACTTTCTCTTGCTAAATTGTGAAAGTTTGCTAGAATATGTGTAAAGTATGAAAATGAAATTGATTTATGTGATTACAATTTACGAGAAAGCATGCTCTTCGGAGCGAGGTGATGACCATGATTACATTAAACGATTATTTATATTCAGGTGACACGGTTCTAAAGATTCTGCAGAAATATACGGAGGATCTGCGCAGGGAAGCCAAGGAGAACCATAATGAAATTGATCTGGTACACAGTAACTTTCTGCTTCAGATTACAGAACTTCTGGAGCATAATGATTTCCTGACTGCCCAGTCTCAGAAGATACGTGAATTTTATAAATATATGGCACATGAATATCCGTTTCTGGCGTTTACTTTTAAGGGAAGAATTAAATCCCTGATCCGGGCAGAGGAGAAATTTAACGGGTATGTGGTGGAATATATTTATGATTATTATCGGGAAAATGGCGTCTATCCGCCTGTATCCCAACTGAAAAACAAGCTGAGCTGCTTCCGTGACTTTATTGCATACAGGATTGTAGTCTGTCTGCCGAGATGCCATCTGAAACCAGGAGAAGACCAGGAGCAGGCTTCTATCCGCTATCTTTATAAGATTGCAAACGTGCTTCCGGGATTCCTGGAAGAGAGAGGGTTTACTGCGGAGTCTGCCCAGGGAGTGAAGCTGAGTACATCACCTTTGCTGGATGAAGAGGTGAAGCCATACTACAGAGATTATATTTGTGGTACCAGTGAATATGGTTATCAGTCCTTACATATTACTTTTTATGATAATAGCTCAAGATCCTATATGGAAGTGCAGCTGCGCACCCAGAAAATGGACGACATTGCGGAAATTGGTCCTGCGAACCATTTAGGCTACGAGAAACGCCAGCAGGATGAACGTGCCCGAAGGGACGTGATCCCAGAAGGAGAATGCGTCTATTTCGATGAAGCCTACGAACGAGGCATGCGCCTTCTTCAGCTGGAGCTTGCCGATCTGGATGTGAATATGTTCTCAGCCGTCAACAACAGTCTCATCAACGACGGCTGCGGACTGTTCCGCGGCAGGCTGATTTTGCCTTATGAGCATTTGTCAAGGTTTCAGAATGATGTGATTGATTAAACTGATTTCTTCTATTCTTGACATCACAACTTCACCGTGCTAAAATACAACTATTAAAGTTAGAAACGAAGGCGTTTTGCAATTATGCAAAGCGCCTTTTTTCGTGACTTTTTATACGAGAGGAGGATGCGGCTATGAGGGAACTGGTTCAACATACAGATCATGTGAATGAACTTTTGGCCAGGTATGGTGTAAAGTTTGGCATCTACAAAAACAATGTGTTCAAGGAACAGTTGTTTCCGTTTGATGCAATTCCCCGCGTGATTGAGTTTGAAGAATTTGAGAAGCTGGAAAGGGGATTAAAGCAAAGGGTAAAGGCTTTGAATCTGTTTCTGAAGGATATTTACAGTAAAAAACAGATTGTAAAAGACAAAGTGATTCCAGAGGAATTTATTTTTATTTCAAGCGGTTATCTGGCAGAATGCGAAGGCGTAACACCATCGAAAGATATTTATTCCCATATTTCCGGTATTGATCTGGTGAAAGGAAAAAATAATGAGTGGTATATTCTGGAAGATAACTTAAGAGTGCCATCCGGAGCGTCCTATCCCATGATCGCAAGAGAGCTGTGCAGGCGCTGTTCCCCAGTTACCTTCCAAAAGACAAAGCTGGAAGACAATCGTAATTATGCGGATTTGCTTCGTACTACAATGAATTACGTAAACACCGGCGGACATAATGTCATCCTCACTCCGGGACGTTACAATGCAGCTTATTTTGAACATTCTTACCTGGCTGAAAAAACAGGAGCACATCTGGTAAACGGGTCTGAGCTTATGGTAGAGGATGACAAGCTGTATTACCTGACAGCGTCTGGAAAAAAGGAGCAGGTTGGAGCTGTATATCGGAGAATTTCCGATGAATATCTGGATCCAATGAATTTTAATCTGGAATCTCTTATTTTGTCCCAAAGATGATTCAGTATTATCTTGGTGAAGAGCCTGTTTTGCAGAACGCCCCTACCTATCTGCCGTTTTATGAGCAGGATATGAAATATGTGTTGGAACATTTTGATGATCTGGTGCTTAAGGATGTTGCAGAAGCAGGCGGCTATGGCGTAGTTTTTGGAAATTCCATGACAAAACAGCAGAAGGAAGACTTTATTTCTCTGCTGAAAAAGGAACCCAGAAGATTTATTGCACAGGAAGTGATCGATTTTCAGGATTTAGATATTGTGGATGAGGGAAAAATTGTTCCCAGAAAAGCAGATTTGAGAGCATTTGTACTGATGGCAGAAGAACCGATTGTCTGGAAAAGCGGACTTACCAGATTTTCCAGAAATCCGGATTCCTTTATTGTAAATTCTTCTCAGGGAGGAGGTTTTAAAGACACATGGGTATTATCTCGGTAGAACAGGCATCCAGGCTGTACTGGCTTGGAAGATACACAGAATGGGTGTATTCCACAATCCGTATGTTTTTTAAAAGCTATGACAGGATGATTGACAAGGAACAGGAATGCTACATTACCTTTTGCAGTTCCGTGGACATTCCTGATATTTATCAGTCGAGGGAGGATTTTCTGAAACGATATCCCTTTGATGAAACCAACCCGGATTCTATCATCAGCAATCTGAACAGAGCCTATGACAATGCAATCGTACTTCGGGAAAGCATCAGCACAGAGGCGTTATCCTATATTCAGCTGGCTATTTATGAAATGAACCGTGCAGCTAAAAGTCCTTCACCCTTATTTGAAATGCGGCATGTTCTGGATGAAATTCTGGCATTTTGGGGCAGCATAGATGACCGGATCGACAGCGAAGAAATCCGGAATATCATCAAATCCGGAAAGCGGATTGAACGGATTGATTTGTACGCCCGGCTTGGTGCAAAAAAAGAAGAAATCAGGCGTGAAGTACATAGAATGATCCCCAGGGTAATCAAAAGCGGAATTCCTTATCAAAAGGAAAAGCTGGAAAAGGTAAAGGAACTGGCTGAGCAGGAACAGCTGAATTATTATGAAATCGTATCAAATGTAGAAGCCATTTTGTAAAAGAGCAGATGCAGGAGTGCGCAATGATGTATTTACAGTTTGATTATCAGATGCAGATTCAGTATTCAATCCCTGTAAACCAATGCTTTTATACACTTAAATGCATTCCAAAAGAAACCAGCAGACAAAGCCTTAAGGAAATTGAAATCCAGATGAAGCCTTATTCAAAATGGTCATATGGGAAGGATGGATGGGATAATCGAAAAATTTACGGATGTATCCGGCAGATTCATGATCTGTTTGAGGTGGAAGTTTGCGGTAAGGTGGAAATAGCATCCGTTGGATATGAAGAAGAAAATAATGGAAAAATTATCGGAATGTATCGGTATCCCTTTGGAAAATGTGTTCCTGGAATTGGCCTTTTGCAGTATTTTCATTCCCTGGATTTAAGTGATTGCAGGGATGATATTGAAAAAAGCATAAAAATTTTCTGGTTGTGGAAATGGGCGTGGGAATGAGAATTACAAAAGTATATGGAGATCAGCTGGTGGACGGTATTTTTAATCTGATGAAAAAAATGGGAATCTGGACGGGGAGAGTTTCTGCTGTGCGTGAGCCTATTATTTCCCAAAATCCGGAAGACGTAAGCTATCTGAATGCAAAAGTAAGCGGAATTTTTCTTCCCTCTGTAAAACATTGGGAAGAACTGAAAAAGGGAGAGCAGATCGGACTGATTGTGGATCCTTTGTCAGGCACAATTCTGGATGAAGTAACTGCACCTGTAGATGGAATTTTATTTACCATTCGTGATTATCCGGTAGTGGGCGAAGGATCTTTGATGGGACGTCTTCTTAGAAAGGAGGCGTATGAGAATGCATAAACGCGTACTTTATCAGATGGATGGTCTGTACCGGGATGATTTTCGAATCACAGGATATGAATTTGGACAAGGAGAAAAGTCTGTGTGCATTGTGGGCAGCTCCCGCGGCAATGAAGTCCAGCAGATTTATTGCTGCTCCAAGCTGGTAAGAAAGTTTCGGCAGCTTGAAGCGGAAGGCAGAATTGAAGAGAATCATAAAATATTAATTATTCCATCCCTGAATCCATATTCCATGAATATCAAAAAAAGGTTCTGGCCTACTGACAATACGGATATTAACCGCATGTTTCCCGGATATAATATAGGAGAAACCACACAAAGAATTGCGGATGGAGTTTTTCAGGAAATTTCAGAATATCGGTTTGGTATTCAGTTTACTTCGTTTTATATGCCGGGAAATTTTGTCCCTCATGTCCGTCTGATGGAAGAGGGATACAGCAAAACTGATATTGCTTCACAGTTTGGCATGCCCTATATAGTAGTACGAAAGGTGCGGCCTTATGATACCACAACACTGAATTATAACTGGCAGGTCTGGAATACACAGGCATTTTCCCTTTATACAACTGCTACGGAACAGATTGATCCAAACGGAGCCGGACAGGCAGTTCTTTCAATACTGAATTTCTGTGCTTCCCAGGGGATTGTCCGGTATCAGGGACCTTCCCCTGTACAGTCTAAGGTGGTGATTGATACGGATCTGGTATCTGTGAGAACTTCAGAATCCGGTATTTTTGAACCTCTGGTTAAAGCCGGGGAACACGTTACAATCGGACAGCCCCTTGCAAATATTATACATCCCTATGAAAGTGAGCTGCTGGAAACGCTCTATGCACCTGTTGAAGGAAAAGTATTTTTTATTCATAATGAGCCGCTGACTTATGCAAACACGGCAGTGATAAAACTGGTCCGGTAGGATTTACCCAAAAATGAAAGAGGGCAGTCATCAGTTAATTGGAATAATTAGCTGGTGACTGTTTGTATTTTAAAAATTTTAGCAAAGATGCGGCAGTAGAAATGGCATAAATATTGGGCGAGTCCCTTTACAGTTTGAAGTGTAGCTGTCAAGGGATTTTATTTGTGGAATGAAATTTTGGAAATAGCGAACGGGATTATGCAATCTGCATATTTAATCTGTCCATATA
>CAKRKL010000090.1 GCA_934358405.1 uncultured Blautia sp. | reverse complement strand
TTTCAATAGTTTTCCGTGTTTTTATGCAAAAAAATCCCTCGAAATTCGGGGGATTTTTTGATATATCATACATATTTTCTCTGGCTTTTTAGTGAAAAAAGTCATGAAACACTTTATTCACGCACCAAAGATAGGTAATTTTGACGATATTGCGATCTGCGCACACAAAATAACGATCCAGAACCATTTCCCCAAGGGAAAAGGTTACCTCTCCCAGCTTCTGTCCTTTTTTTATGGGAGCAGTAAGCTCCTTCTGAAGGCAGACATTGCAGCTGACTTTTTCCCCGGATTTTAAAAGAACCTCCTTCTTTCGGTCAGCGTCATCTGCCTGAACCACCCCTTGTGCAAATGCCTGTGAAGTTTCGTCCGAAATCCCATCCTTCACAAAAATCAAAGGGATCTGCGGTTCCTGCCAGTATACAGCCTTGTGGTAATTTTCTTTTCCGTATTCCAGAAGCTTCATGGTATCCTTCCATTTATAGCTTTTGTTATTTGGCCATCCGCAGCCAAGCAGAGAAATAATAAATGTCCTCCCCTCATTTTCGCAGGCTCCCACATAGCAATAGCCTGCATTTCCCGTAAATCCGGTCTTTCCGGAAACAGCATCCGGGGTCATGTCCAACAAGGCATTTGCATTGTGTACAGAGAACTGCTTTTTTCCGGAAAGATCAGAAAAGGAATAGTCTCTTGTCTGTGTTATATGAAGAAATGTTTTATTTTTTATGGCGTAGCGCATGATCAGCGCCAGATCCCGCGCTGTAGTTTCATGAACACCCCCTGCATCTGCCCCGTCCAAGCCGTTGGGCGTAACAAAATGCGTGTTGGTGCAGCCAATTTCTCTGGCTTTTTCATTCATCATTTTGGCAAAGCCCTCCACAGAGCCTCCTATATGCTCTGCAATTGCTACTGCCGTATCGTTGTGGCTTTTCAGCATCAGGGAATACAAAAGATCCTCCAGGTAATACTGATCTCCCTCTTTCAGGCCAAGCTTTACCTCCGGCTGGGCGGCAGCGTTTTTAGATACCATTACATAGTCATCTCCGGCTCCGTTTTCCAGCGCCAGGATACAGGTCATCACCTTTGTTGTGCTGGCATTCGGCCTTTTTGTGTAGCCTTTCTTTTCATAAAGCACTCTGCCGGAATCTCCGTCCATAAGAACAGCGGAAAGCGCATACAGGCTTCCGGGTCCGTCTGCTTCTTTCATATCCACGACAGCCGGGATCATCTGTACCACAGCGCTTGCATTTCCGGTATCCGCCCCTGCTGCCTGGTCTGCTGATATGGTTTGAATGATCAGGATAAGCAGCATGCAAAGAAATCTCTTCCCTTTTTTCTTCATATTCCACATCCCCTCATATTCTTTTTCAGGTACCCTTGGTACTCTCTCAGTCACCTTGTACTCCCATATATTCATTTTACGCCGGCAGACCCCGGATATGACTTCAGGGCCGGATATTTCAAAGAATATCCGACCCTGAAGCTTCATCCGTTATAAGTTAAATTCCATCGATCTGATAAAGGCCTGTCCTCCCTGGAAAGCTCATAAAGCTCCAGCAGCTCTTTGGGTGCCTTTTGTACTTCTTTCTCAAACAGCTGATTCAGTTCCTTTACCGTTTCTTTGCCTGCGCCTGCCGGCTGCGCCATCATATAATGATCGATCAGTGCAGACTGGGCCCTGTGGCCTCCCAGACTGGAAATTTTGGCAAGCCGGCTGCGCCTTGCACCGCCGTCATCACACACCAGCTGATTGGTAATCCATTTCATAAGCTTCAGACTAAGAAGAATATTTCCTGTCTTTACAAGTGGAAAGACCTTGTGGATTTCCCCGGCGTTTCGTTTCTTTGCTGCAATGCACACAGAAGGATAATAGGAATATGGATTTTTCCCTGTTTCTTCCATAAGAAAGCGGTCAAATTCGATTTCCAAAAGAGCGTGAGAAATCCGTCCTTTATCATTCATCTCATTGATAAATGGATGACAGCTTGAGTCCAGAAGATAATGGCAGCCAAACCCAAGAAGATAAGCCAGAAGTGCCTGATCCTTTGTCTGGCGCACCTGCGCCATTCCCTGGGTAAAAAAGGCTCTGGCCTTTTCCTTATGCATCCGGTATCCCACACCACTTACATGATTTTTAAAAATAAAGTAATAGAAAAATATGTCCGGGCCATGAAGACCGATACGATACAGTTCTCCGTTTTTTCTGATAATCTCTTTTACTTCTTCTGGCATCTGTCTGTATACCTTCTGGCCAAACAGATCATGTGCATATGTTGTTGGCATTTTGTTTTCTCCTATCTGTGTGCTTACACATCCAGCTTCAGCTGTATTTCCTCTTCTGCCTCTGCCTTAAAGTCTGCCAGCTTTACCGGGTCTACTGCCGGAAGCTCCTCCAGCCCCTGTACTCCAAAGGTACGAAGAAATTCCTCGGTGGTTCCAAAAAGAATAGGCTTTCCAGGAGCGTCCAGTCTTCCAAGCTCCTTCACCAGATTATATTCTACCAGCTTATTTACTGCATGGTCACTTTTTACCCCTCGGATTTTCTCGATTTCCACCTTGGTGACTGGCTGCTTATAGGCGATAATAGACAGAGTCTCCAGCATAACATCTGTAAGGGAGGGCTTCTGTGGCTGCATTGCAATCCGGATCAGGCTGCCGTAATAGTCCCGCTTGGTACAAAGCTGATAGGAATTTTCCAGCTCAATGATATGAATCCCCCTGCCCTCATCCTGATATTTGTCCATAAGGTTGTGGATCAGCTTCTTTGTAGTTTCCTTATCCTGCTGAATGGCCTTTGCGATCTGACCAAGCTCCACTGCCTCTCCCATTGTAAATAGAATGGCCTCTATGGCTCCTTCTAATTGTTTGATTTCCATATATTATAAGTTATCCTTCCTCTGCAAATTCCGTCAGATTCTTCCAGGTTTGGGGATCTGTTACAACATCAATCTTTATATCGTCAAAAATCTCCTCCTGCACCACATGAATGTGCCCCATTTTGATCAGCTCCAGTACAGAAAGAAAGGTAACGATCACCTGTACCTTTGAACACTGCCTTTTCAAAAGATCCTTGAAGCTGAAGCTTCTGTGGAGCTTTGCAAATTCTCTCATCTCAAGCATTTTATCAGAAAGGCTGACTTCTTCTTTTTCAATTTTACCAAAGCGGCTTCGGATGGGATCCACCCTGTCGTCCTGCCTACGGATAATAGACTGGTAAATGGCGTGAAGCTTTTCCAGGGTTAAGCCTGCAAGAAGCTGTGATGGGTCCACAGGCTCCCGGTACTGAAGTACTTCCTTTGGCACATCCGGTTTCCGGTAATAGACTCCGCTGGCATCATCCATTTTATCCTTCAGCTCATAAGACATGTACTTGTACATCTTATATTCCAGAAGCTTCTGGACAAGCTCTGCTCTTGGATCCTCCTCTTCTCCCTCCTCGTTTACTTCCTTTGGAAGAAGCATTCTGCATTTGATGTCCAAAAGGGTGGCTGCCATAACCATAAACTCGCTCATCACGCCCAGATCCTCTTTTTCCATTGCATGAATGTACTCCATGTACTGGTCTGTGATTTCCACAATAGGAATGTCATAAATATCAATTTTGTTCTTATCTATAAGGTGAAGGAGCAGATCAAGCGGTCCTTCAAAAACATTTAGCTTTACGGAAATTGCCATGAACTTTCCTTTCTTCTCTTATGGCTTCATTTCTATAAAAATCAGTTCCCTGGGATTGTGGATCCGAAGGGGCATGGTATGCTCTCCAAGTCCGGCACTTACAAGCATGCACTGTTTTCCCCTGTAAAAATCCCCGCAGCAGTATCTGGGGAAGGGAATAAATTGAGGACTCACTGTGCCCACGTGCCTGGAAAAACGCAGCACACCACCGTGATAATGCCCGGATAAAATCAGATCCGCCCCCCAGTTAAAATAGGCTCTGCCATATTTCGGATTATGGGCAAGAAGAATATTTACAGCATCCGGCTTTGGTGTTCCCATAAGCAGTGTCAGCTTTTCATCTGTAAGCCTTGATGAAAACGGCTTATGATAATATTCCAGAGGAAGCTCCAGTCCATTTATGACAAATTGATTCCCCTTTATGTGAAATTCATATTTCTCATTGGACAAAAACAAAACCCCTGCCTCTTTTAGTGCCTGCTCATATTCCTGATATTCTGCCTGATGCATATATCCCTTAGTCCTTAATTTGGATTCGTGATTTCCCATGCCATAAAAAACAGGATATTCTTTTGCCAGAGAGACAAGAAGCCTCCTGGCATTTAAAAAGGTTGACGCGTCGCTTCGCACAACCATATCCCCTGCAATAAGAATGGCATCCGGCTTATTTTCCTGAAGCTTCTCCTTGAGAATACAATTGTCTTTTCCAAATACGCTGCCGTGAACATCAGCAAGACAGGCAAGGCGTACTACTGAAGCTTTTTTTATTTTGGGATTATGAACCTCATAGGTTACAGTTCGAAATTCGCCCATAACTCTCCTTATTTGCCGAATCCGCAGTTAGGGAAGGTACAGACCTTGCAATTCAGACAAAGTCCGCCTTCGCCGTAGGCTGCCACTTCCCCGGCAAAAATCTCATCATCTGCCATAATTCTTGGCAGAACAAGGTCAAACACAGTTCGTTTAGCATACATCACGCAGCCAGGCAGTCCAAGGATCGGGATCCGTTTGCCCTCTTTCTCATAGTAGGCAATCAGAAGCATGGCTCCCGGAAGTACAGGTGCACCATAGGTTACCACCCTTGCTCCTGTATCCCGGATTCCGCCCGGAGTACGGTCATCCGGGTCAACGCTCATTCCGCCGCTGCAGATTACCAGATCTGCCCCCTGTTCAATAAAGTTCAAAATATCAGCTGTGATCTGAGTCTTATCATCTCCGGGAGTAGTCTGACCGATCACTTCCGTAGGATATTCAGTAAGCTTTTCCTTCAGGACCGGAGTAAAGGTATCCTGGATCAGACCTTTCTTTACTTCGCTTCCTGTGGTTACGATTCCGACTTTCTTAAACTGGTATGGCAAAATAGAAAAAATCGGTTCCTTTCCAGCTGCTTCTATGGCTTTATCCATTTTTTCTTTCTCAATTACAAGAGGGATGATTCTGGTTCCGGCAAGCTTATCGCCTTTTTTTACAGGAAAATCCCCGTGACGGGATGCAATCATCATCTCGCCAAGTGAATTAACTGCCAAAAGAGCGTCGCGGCGGATTTTCAGCACACCGTCTGTGTCTGCGACCAGCTCGATTTTTCCTTCCTTTACATCGGTACCGTGCATAGAAGCACCTGCACAGATTTTATAAAGGATATCTGCTCCTTCATTTTCGTGAAGAATGCCTTCTTTCTTTTCCCATACAAAAAGATGCTCCTTACCTACAGAAAGGAGAAGGGGAATATCTTCTTCTCTTACAATGTGTCCTTTGGAGAAAAGGACGCCCTTTTTCTCATCCTTGATAATCTGGGTAATGTCATGGCAGAGGATATGTCCTACTGCGTCTTCTGTTCTGATTTCTTTCATAGTTTCGTATCTCCCTCCTGTTACAATCCGGCCTTACAAAGCTTCGCATACACCCCGTCCTTTTCCATCAGCTCCTGGTGTGTGCCTTCTTCTGCGATTCCATCCTCAGTAAGCACCAGAATCCGTCTTGCATTGCGGATAGTGGAAAGTCTGTGGGCAATTACAAAGGTGGTTCTGTTTTTGGCAAGGCGCTCCAGGGATTCCTGAACCACCTTCTCGCTTTCATTGTCAAGGGCAGAGGTTGCCTCATCAAAAATCAGGATAGGCGGATTTTTCAGGAAGGCTCTGGCAATGGACAGACGCTGCTTCTGACCTCCTGACAGCTTTACGCCACGCTGTCCGATATCTGTAGCATAATTGTCCGGCATTTCCATAATAAAATCATGGGCATTGGCAAGTCTGGCTGCACGGATCACTTCTTCATCTGTGGCATCCGGACGTCCATAACGGATATTTTCCATAATGTTTCCTGCAAACAGATATACATCCTGCTGAACAATACCGATCTGTTCACGAAGGTCCTTCAGCTTAATCTTGCGGATGTCCTTTCCGTCCAGATAAATAGCACCCTCAGTTACATCATAAAATCTTGGAATCAGACTGCAAAGAGTTGTTTTACCGGCACCTGAGGTTCCCACAAGTGCAACATAGTCTCCCGGTTTCACTTCCAGGTTTACATTGGAAAGGACCTTCTCCTCATGGTCTTCATAGTGGAAAGAAACATTTTCAAAGCGAATATCACCCTCCACATGGTCAAGAGGTACTGCATCCGGCGCATCTTCAATATCCGGTGCAATGGACATCATTTCCAGGAAGCGGTCGTAACCGCTGTAGCCGTTCTGGAACTGCTCTGTAAAGTTTACCAGCTTGGTAACCGGTTCTGTAAAGTTGTTAATATATAAAAGGAAGGTCACAAGATCTGTTGCGCCAATGCTTCCGGATGCAAGAAACATAGCTCCGGAAATCAGGGCCACAACTGTGATCAATGTGGTAAACGCATCCATACCTGCGTGATAGCCGGCCATATAGCGGTAGGTTACACGCTTGGCATCCACGAAGCGCTCATTTCCCTTGCGGAATTTCTCAATCTCACGCTTCTCATTTCCAAAGGATTTCACCACGCGAATTCCAGAAAGGCTGTCTTCGATCTGGCTGTTGATTTCCCCCATGCGTACACGGTTTTCTTTGAATGCACTTTTCATTCTCCTGTTAAAGACAAGTGCATAAACCAGCATGACAATGACAACGGCAAAACAAAGCATGGCCATCTGTGGCTTCACATTTACAAGAATGATCAGTGCGCCAAACAGTTTGATCACGGAGATCAGAATATCCTCAGGTCCATGGTGCAAAAGCTCTGTAATATCAAAAAGGTCGCTTGTGATCCTGGACAGCAGCTGACCTACCTTCTGGTTGTCATAAAATGCGAAGGAAAGCTTCTGGTAATGGCTGAATATTTCATTTCGCATATCATGCTCAATGTAAGCACCCATCATATGTCCGTAATAGGTGATAAAATAGCGGCTTCCCAGCTGTACCAGAATCAGTGCCAGCATTCCTGCTCCGATTTTCAGAATAATGATCTTGGCTTCCTGAGCAGGCATTTCCCCTACTGTGTTCATAATGTAACGCACCAGCAACGGGATTACCAACGTCACTACTGCTCCAAGAAATGCAAAGAACAGATCCGCAAAAAACAACCCTTTATAGGGTTTATAATAGCCGGCAAGAAGCTTTAGCTTGCCTGGTTCTTTTTTCTTTTGTTCCATATTGTCGTCCCCCTCCAGCTTTGCTGCTTTTTTGTAAGGTGGCAGCAAAAATTTTCATACAGAGTTTATTATAAACCGACTGGGATGGTTTTGTCAAAATGCTTCTGCAATTATTTTTTCCAGACAGTTTTTGTAGGTCGCCTTTTCTATGGTTTCTGTGAAAAGAATGTTGATTTCTCCCAGTTTTCTGCCGTTTTCATAGTATTCCAGGGTTCCTGCAATGTCACCTGCTTTTATGGGTGCCTGAGCCTGGCTGTTCAGGTTTAATTTTGTCTGCACATCGCCTATAGCTTTGCCGTCACAGTTCAGGTACTGGAAGGTTTTTTCATATTTAACTTCTGTTGTGGGTTTTGTTCCTTTTCGGACTTCGATAGAAGGAAGCTTCCGGGGATTTTCATCTGTGTAAAGACTGCATTTAGAAAAGCCGTAGTTCAGCATGGCAGCTGCATCCTTAAA
>CAKRKL010000089.1 GCA_934358405.1 uncultured Blautia sp. | reverse complement strand
AAAAAGAAAGAGAGGAACAAACACTATGAAAAAGAAATTAGCAGTTATGGCACTCGCAGCAGCAACACTCAGCATGATGGCTATGCCGGTATACGCAGATGATCTGGTAACTGTTGGATATGCACAGGTTGGACATGAGTCAGACTGGCGTACAGCAAACACCCAGAACTATCAGGATGTTTTCTCAGAAGATGCCGGATACAGCCTTGACCTTGTAGACTGCGACAATGACAATGCTGCACAGCTTGAAGCTGTTCGTACTTTCATCAGTAAAGATATGGATTATATCGTAATCGCTCCGATCCAGTCCGCTGGCTGGGACACCGTTCTTCAGGAAGCACAGGATGCCGGAATCCCGGTAATCATTGCAGACCGTGAAATCGAAGCAAGCGATGACTTATATGACGCATGGGTTGGAACAAACACAACAAACGAAGGTATCACAGCTGGTAACTGGTTAGCAGAGTATCTTGGTGACAAAGATGCGAATATCCTTGTAATTGAAGGTTCTGTAGGAGCTTCTGCAACACTTGGACGTACAGCTGGATTTAATCAGGTAGCAGAAGAGCATGATAACTGGAAGATCCTTGATTCTCAGTCCGGTGATTTCACACAGGCTGGTGGACAGGAAGTTATGGAGTCCTTTATCAAATCCTACGAGGGACAGTTCAATGTAGTTATCTGCCAGAATGATAACGAAGCATACGGTGCAATGGATGCAATGGATGCAGCAGGTATCACCTATGGTGTAGACGGAGATGTAACTCTTATTTCCTTCGATGCAACACATGACGGACTTCAGTACACATTAGACGGAAAGATCAACTGTGACGTTGAGTGTAACCCAATCCAGGCTGAAACCGTTAAGGGCGTTATCGAGAAAATGCAGGCTGGCGAAGACTATGAGAAGACAACACTTGTTGAGGATCAGGCATTCGTAGCACCTGGAATCGAAAGTGAATATGCAACAACTATGACTCAGGAAGTTCTGGACGGACGTGCTTACTAATTAAAAGAGTGTGAACTTACAGGGGGAGGAAAGTCCCAGGGCGGATTTTTCCTCCCCCTTATCATTGAACAGGACTGTGGCGCAGTCCTGCCGGCAAATGAGGAGAATGAAAAAATGTTGCTCGTAACGGGAAGGGAGGAATCGCGTTGGAGGCAGGAGTAGTATTGAAAATGCAGGGAATCTGCATGACATTCCCAGGTGTAAAAGCACTGGAAGGCGTGGATCTGACATTGAAAAAAGGTGAAATCCGAGCGCTGATGGGAGAGAATGGCGCGGGTAAATCCACATTGATCAAGTGCCTGACCGGCGTAAATAAATTTGAGGCTGGAGAGATTTATCTGGAAGGATTTGATCATCCCATCGTAAATAAAGATACCATGGACGCCCAGAAAAAGGGCATTTCTACTGTATATCAGGAAGTAAACCTCTGTCCCAACCTTTCGGTGGCAGAGAATCTGTACATAGGCCGTGAGCCACTGACAAAGCTTGGCACGGTCAACCGAAAGGCCATGAACCGTCAGGCAGCTGCCCTTATGAAACAGCTGGAGCTTGACGTTGATGTAACACGTAATCTTGAAGAATATTCACTGGCATTGCAGCAGATGATCGCAATTGCCCGTGCTGTAGATATGGATTGTAAAGTGCTGATCCTGGATGAGCCCACTTCTTCACTGGATGACCGTGAAGTAGAAAAGCTTTTTACCATGATGCGCAGACTGAAGGAAAAGGGTGTTGGAATCATATTCGTTACCCATTTCCTGGAGCAGGTATATGCGGTATGTGACGGAATCACAGTTCTTCGAAATGGTAAGCTGGTAGGAGAATATGACATTGCTGATCTGCCGAGAGTAAAGCTGGTAGCAGCTATGATGGGAAAAGATTTCGACGATCTGGCATCCATCAAACCGGAGACTACCGGAGATAAGAAAAAGGAACCCTTGGTAATTGAAGCAAGGGGCTTAAGCCACGTCGGTACCATCAAGCCGTTTGATCTTGATATTCACAAAGGAGAAGTTATCGGTCTGACAGGACTTCTTGGAAGCGGCCGAAGCGAACTGGCTCGTGCCATTTACGGAGCTGACCGTGCACAGACCGGAACTTTGAAGGTAAAAGGCCAGGAAGTAAAAGTCAAAAATCCAATTGATGCTATGCATCTTGGAATGGGACTTCTCCCCGATGACCGTAAAGCAGAAGGTATTATTGCAGACCTTTCTGTAAGAGAGAATATTATTCTTGCTGTGCAGGCAAAACAGGGTATTTTAAAAAAGATTCCTATGGCAAAGCAATGTGAAATCGCAGACAAGTATATTAATCTTCTTCAGATTAAATGTGCAAGCCGTGAGACCTTGATCAAGCAGCTTTCCGGTGGAAACCAGCAGAAGGTTATCCTAGCAAGATGGCTTGCCACAAATCCAGATTTCCTGATCCTGGATGAGCCTACACGAGGTATTGATATCGGTACCAAAACAGAGATCCAGAAGCTGGTTCTGAAGCTGGCAGATGAAGGTAAGAGCCTGATCTTCATTTCTTCTGAGATTGAGGAAATGCTTCGTACCTGCAACCGTATGGCGGTTCTTCGAGACGGCCAGAAGGTTGGAGAGATTGATGAGCAGGATATGAACCAGATGAACGTAATGAAAGCAATTGCAGGAGGTGACAAGTGATGAGCAGCATAAAAAAATTAACGCAGAAACGCCTGTTCCTTCCGGTTTTCAGTATGATCCTGGTTATGCTGATCAACGTAGTATATGATATTGCAACAGGCAGTGCACCCCTTGGATTCTTTATGATTTCCATTAAAAACGGTGTGCTTTACGGACGTCTCATTGACATCCTGAACCGTGGAAGTGAAATTGCAATTCTGGCAATCGGTATGACTTTGGTTGTATCAGCTTCCGGCGGTACTGATATTTCCGTTGGTTCTGTTATGAGTCTTTACGCAGGTGTCTGCTGTATGATCCTTGCAGGATATGGAAACGTAAATGTTCAGCAGTATGCACATCCGCTTCTGGTTGGTATTGGTGCAGGTCTTCTGGTAACACTGATCTGCGGTATGTTCAACGGTTTCCTGGTTGCGTATATGAATATCCAGCCTATGGTTGCCACTCTGATCTTATGGTCGGCAGGCCGTGCGGTAGGACTTCTTCTTTGCAACAGCCAGATCGTTTATGTACGTGTACCGTCTTTCCAGAAGCTTGGTGGTTACTGCGGAATCATTCCTACCCCGATCATTGTTGCAGCTGTCTGTGTGGCAATTGCATCTATTGTACTTCGGTACACTGCACTTGGAACTTATATCCAGAGTGTTGGTATTAACAAAAAAGCTTCCCGTATCGCAGGCTTTAATTCCTCAAAGATCATCCTGATGTGCTATGCGATCTGCGGTCTTTGTGCAGGCCTTGCAGGTATGGTTGCAACCTCCAGAATTTATTCCGCTGATACCAATAACATCGGTCTGAACATGGAGCTGGATGCTATCCTTTCCGTAGCACTTGGCGGAAACAGCCTTGGCGGCGGTAAATTTTCCCTGGCAGGTTCCATTATCGGAGCTTATACCATCCAGGCGATCACCACAACCCTGTATGCACTTGGTGTTTCCTCTGCACAGGCGCCGGTATTTAAGGCAATCGTAGTTATTATCATCGTAGTTATTCAGGCTGAGCCAGCCAAAGCATTCTTTAAGAAGCTGACAAAGAAATCCGGAAAGGAGGCAGCTCGGGCATGAAAAAGAAAAAAATAAACAGCAATAACCTGTTGCTGCTGATTACCATTGTATTGTTCTTTGTGATGTATGCTGCAGGATGTATTATATATGCGGATAAAGGATTTACCCGTTTTCAGACATTCCTGAATATTTTGATTAATAATGCTGGTCTGATCTGTATTACAGCAGGTATGACTTGTGTTATGTTAACTGGTGGAATTGATATTTCCGTAGGTTCCCTGGTTGCTATGGACTGTATGATCCTTGCAGTTGGAATTGAGCAGTGGGGCTGGTCCAGTCCGGTACTGATGCTTCTGATTCTTGTAATCGGTATTGTGTTCGGTATTGTTCAGGGCTTTTGCATTTCCTATCTGGAAATTCAGCCTTTTATCGTAACCATGGCTGGTATGTTCTTTGCGCGAGGCATGACTGCTGTGATTTGTAAAGAGCAGGTTAGTATTGTTTCTGACAAGATTTTTACCACACTTTCCAGCTTCAAGATTTCCCTTCCTTTCGGAGGATACTTGAACAAGAAAGGAATTATGCAGTATCCTTATCTTCGTGTAACGGTGGTTGTTGCGCTGATCGTAGTACTTGCTATTTATCTGATGCTGAAATATACACGTTTCGGACGCAGCATTTACGCAGTGGGCGGAAACCAGCAGTCAGCAACTTTGATGGGACTTGATGTTAAGAAAACTCAGATGAAAGCTTACATACTTTCCAGCTTCCTTACCTCTATCGGCGGTATCTGCTACTGCCTGAACACAATGGCTGGTACAACCACACAGGCAACCGGACTGGAAATGGATGCCATTTCCTCCGCAGTTATCGGCGGTACCCTTCTTACCGGTGGTGTGGGAAATGTGCTTGGTTCACTGTTTGGCGTGTTGATTAACGGTACCATTTCTACACTGGTTAAGACCAATGGCAAGCTGATCAGTTCCTGGTCAAACATTGTAACAGCGATTCTGCTTTGCTTCTTTATTGTACTTCAGAGTGTGTTTGCCTTGATGAAGGAGAGGAAGAGTAAATAAGAATTAGAGGTGCGGCGTGAGGCTGCATGGAAATAAAAGAACTGCTGAACATCCATGGAAATTCAGTCCTCGGGATGTGCAGCAGTTTTTTTTATTGGGAAAAATATTATTCTTCCTGTCCAAGTTTCACAAAAATCGGTTTATGTTCCATCGCAGGGATAATCTTTTCCATCATGTCTTTCATGTCAATTTTCAGACTGGAGGTGTTGATGCAGGGGTGACAGCCGATGTAAGGCTCCTTCAGAAGATCCTCGTCAATCAGCAGCTGTACGTGATGCTCCTTGTCATTCATCAGACCGAGGATGCTTACAGAACCTGGTGTGATGTCCAGATATTTTTCCATGTAGGTTTCATTTCCAAAGGAAAGCCTGGCTACGCCTAGCTGAGAGGAAACTTCCTTGGTTTTGAACTTTTTATCTCCGGGAAGGAGGAGAAGATAGAAGCTTGTCTCCTGGCGATTGCAGAGGAACAGGTTCTTGCAGATGACGGCGTCCAGGAGTTTGTCTACATCCTTGCAGGCCTCGATGGTCATAAGAGCCTCATGATCAATTCTTTGATAAGGGATATTCAGAGAATCCAGAAAATCATATACACGTATTTCTTTTTCAAGTCTTCCGGTGGTATCGGAAGGACGTCCGGTTTCAAGTGTTAATGCCATAGTGATTGTACTCCTTTTATGATGGCTGCGGCGCATAGGGGGTGCTGAACAGTTGAATTTTGTTTGCAGTGATTTTTGTTGGATTTGGGGCTATTGTAGCATGATGCAGTTTTACTGTAAAGAAGGAGATTGCTTTATGTGTGAAAAATGATTTTCTGAAAGTTTTCTAAACTATCTTAGAAATTTTTTGAGAATCAGCTAATTTATGGTAAGATAGGGATATGTAACTGAGATGGAATATTACAGAATAATCAGGAGGAGCATATCTGAATGAACAATATTACAAAGAATGCACTGGAAGAATCTTTGAAGAAATTTCTGCTGCAGAAGCCGCTGGACAAGATTACAATCAGTGACCTGACTGCAGACTGCGGAATTAGCCGGATGGCGTTTTATTATCATTTCAAGGACATTTATGATTTGGTAGAGTGGGCCTGCATTGAGGACGCTTCCCAGGCCTTGCAAGGCAAGAAAACCTATGACACCTGGCAGGAGGGGCTTCTTCAGATTTTTGAAGCAGTTTTGGAGAATAAGCCATTTATTTTAAATGTATACCGTTCCGTCAGCAGAGAGCGGGTGGAAAATTATCTTTACACTCTTACCTATCAGCTGATTGAGGGCGTGGTGGAAGAACAAAGCGAGAACCTTATGGTCACAGAAGCGCAGAAGAAATTCATAGCCGATTTCTATAAATACAGCTTTGTAGGCGTTATGCTGGACTGGATCAAACGGGGAATGAAAGAACCTCCGGAAGAAATGGCGGAACTGATTACCGTAACTATGCACGGGAATGTGGGGAACTCTTTGCGGAATATGGAGAAAAATAAATAATATACATTGCCAGAAACAGGGCGGACGATAAAGTATTTGTCGCTGCCTTGTTTTTTATATCAGCAAACTACTAAAACATAAATTACTAAATCATGATTTAGTAATTTATAATTGACTAAAATATCTTTTGCTTCTTTTCAGGCTGCACTGGAATATGTTTTTAAACTGGGAGAAACCCAGCGTCTGATACTTGCAATTGATGAATATCCTTATGTTGCGCGGGCATCTCAAAGTCTGGCATCTACATTGCAGCTGCTTATTGATAAATACAAGGATAGCTCCCATTTAATGTTAATCTTACGGTAGAGGACAATATTAAAAATACTTTTTTAAATCCTACATCTTCCCTGTTCGAAGAGCCAGAGAATCTGCTGAAGCAGGAGGTCAGAGAGCCAGCACTTTATAATGCAATTATTACGGCCATTGCCACAGGTGCTTCGCGTCTGGCTGAAATTTCTACGAAGGTGGGAGAGACGACTGCAGTATGCTCCACATATTTAAAAAATCTTATTGGGCTAGGTCTTGTACAAAAGGAGACTCCTTATGGGGAGAAAACCTCACGGAAATCTATTTATTGCATTGACGATAACCTTTTCCGCTTTTGGTACAGGTTTGTGCCGGAGAATAACTCTATCATAGCCAGAGGTGCAGCGGATCTGGCATATCTGAGGATAGAACCGCATCTATCGGGGTATATGGGAAGTGTGTTTGAGGATATCTGCAGACAGTATCTGTGGAAACTGCTATTAAGCGGGCAATCACCTGTAGATTTTTCAGATCTGGGACGCTGGTGGGGAACGGATCCGAGAACCAAAAGCCAGACTGAAATTGATATTATGGGGATTGCAGACAAAAACACAGCTTTATTTGGTGAGTGTAAATGGAAAAACGAAAAGGTAGATCTGGGAGTATTGGAAACTCTGGTTGCAAGGAGTCAGATCTTTCATTATCAAAATGTACATTTATATCTTTTTTCTAGGAGCGGTTTTACCCAGGGATGTCAAGAGGAGGCGGCGAAACTGGGAAATGTAACATTGGTAACGTATGAGGACATTATGAATCTCCTTTGCAGGAAATAAACTTTACAAAATCAGGCGGATGATAAGTTTTTTGTCATCCGCCTTGTTTTGTAAATTGAGGAAAATGTTTTTTCGACGTAGAATACACTCAGAAACAGGAAATACTAAGAAATAGAAAATTATAAATAGTCTGAATGAAAGGTGGTAATTTTTATGTCAAAGAAGAAACATTCCGTATTAGGTATGGCAGCACTTGCCGCAGCAGGTGCAGGAGCAGCAGTTCTGGCAAATAAGAGCCGTGAGGAGAAGCAGATCACAGAAGCACACGTAGACCCAAATTACCGCAATACAGAGCGTGGCAAAAACGAGAAAAACAGTAAAGGCATTTATTATACAAACGGTAACTATGAAGCATTTGCCCGCCCGGAGAAACCGGAAGGTGTGGACGACAAGCATGCTTATCTGGTAGGAAGCGGACTTGCTTCCCTGGCAGCAGCTTGTTTCCTGGTAAGAGATGCACAGATGCCTGGTGACCACATTCACATCCTGGAAGCAATGGACATTGCAGGCGGCGCATGTGATGGTATTTTTGATCCGATGAGAGGATACGTAATGCGAGGCGGCCGTGAGATGGAGAACCACTTCGAATGTCTCTGGGA
>CAKRKL010000088.1 GCA_934358405.1 uncultured Blautia sp. | reverse complement strand
TATTCTAACATTCTGGAGCAAATGGAAAAAGAATTTGAGAAATACAACGATCATCCGGTTGAAATGTGAGGGAATGTAAAAACAGAAGGAATTTCCGGTAAAATCATGCCTTGTCCCGGAGTATTATTTCATTTATAATCATAACCATAAGGTTTTATAAAAAACAACAGAAAAGGATATATTATGAACGTATTTGATATTTTAGGTCCTGTTATGATTGGTCCCTCCAGCTCGCACACAGCAGGGGCAGCCAGAATTGGTCTTGTGACCAGAGCACTGCTTGGCAAAACTC
The DNA here is from genome assembly GCA_934358405.1 of uncultured Blautia sp. Lineage (GTDB taxonomy): Bacteria > Bacillota > Clostridia > Lachnospirales > Lachnospiraceae > Blautia_A. The sequence goes on along the minus strand of CAKRKL010000088.1, from coordinate 7,721 downwards.
CGGTGAAAGCCCATATCTTTTTGCATGGCTCCTTTGCAAAAACCTATAAGGGACATGGAACAGACAAGGCACTGGTTGCAGGGATTCTTGGAATGAAAACAGATGATGAGAGAATTCGGTTTTCCCTGGATACAGCCAAAGAGGAAGGCCTGGAAATTCAGATTGAAACCGGAGAACTGGAAGACGCTCATCCAAATACCGCAGAAATAACCCTGACAGCCTCAGATGGAGAAAAGGTATCTCTGCGTGGCTGCAGCATTGGTGGTGGGAATATCCTGATCACCAGGGTCAATGGAATGGAGGTTTCCCTTACAGGTCAGAATCCGGCACTGATTGTTCTTCATAAGGATGCACCAGGTACCATTGCGGCTGTAACAGAGATTATGGCTGAATATGGCGCCAATATTTGCAGCTTTCATCTGGCAAGAGAAGCCAGGGGTGGGCTGGCAGTTATGACCATTGAGAGTGACAGCTGTCTGGGACCGGAATTGAACGAGAAGATAAATCAGCTGGAAAATGTCTATTCAAGTACTTTACTTGAACGGGTATAAATGGAATAACTTAAAAGGAGAACCTTAATATGGAACTGAATTATCACTCAATAGAAGCCCTGCTGGATGTAGCCAGAGAGAATAACTGCCGTCTGTCAGAGCTGGTTCTTGCCCAGCAGGCAGAGCAGATGGAGCTTCCAAAGAAAGAAATATATGAAAAAATGCGGGAAAATTATCGGGTTATGGCATCCTGCATTCAGCCGGGGAGCGCCCCGGATTTAAAAAGCACCAGCGGCCTTACCGGAGGAGACGCTTATCGTATGCGTATTGCCGTAGAGCAGGGGAAAAACCTGACAGGCCCTCTTCTTGGCGGTGCTCTTTACCGTGCCCTTGCTGTATCTGAGCTGAACGCTTCCATGGGAAGAATTGTGGCAGCGCCTACAGCCGGAAGCTGCGGAATTGTGCCGGCAGCAGTACTGACTATGCAGGAGCAGTATGAACTGACAGAGGAAGAATGTGTAATGTCTCTTTTTACTGCTTCAGCAGTGGGAATGGTGATTGCAAATAATGCTTCTCTTGCAGGGGCACAGGGAGGCTGTCAGGCAGAGTGCGGCTCCGCAGCAGCTATGGCGGCGGCGGCAATCGTGGAGCTGGCCGGCGGAACTCCGGATATGATTGGTTCTGCGATTGCAACAGCACTGAAAAATATTTTGGGCCTTGTGTGCGATCCGGTTGCAGGCCTGGTGGAAATTCCCTGCATTAAAAGGAATGCCTCCGGTGTGGCAGGTGCTTTTGTGGCGGCAGAGCTTGCCCTTGCAGGAATCAGAAGTGCTATTCCGGCAGATGAAGTTATCTGGTCTATGAAGCGGGTGGGAGATGTAATGCCTGCTGCATTAAAGGAAACGGCAGATGGCGGTCTTGCAGCCACTCCAACCGGACGAAAGTTGCATAAGCAGGTATTTGGCGAATAAAGAACCGGATTTTTATGGCTTTACCTGTAAATACACAGGGAAATATTGCAAAATGTTAAAAAGTTGTTCCAAAAATTACAAAAGTATGTTATCCTTTATTCATAAAATTATTACAGGGTGACGGAAATGAGAAAGAACACGAACGAACAGGAAATCCCATATTCCTATCTTGTGGATAACATAAAGATATTGCTGATATTTCTTGTTGTATTTAACCATATTATAGCCTTTCAGCTAGTGAAGGCAGATGAGACCATTCGTTTTATCTGGTATGGAATTACCATATTCCACATGCCGGCATTTATTTTTATCTCTGGCTATCTTTCAAAGAAGCCGCAGGATGTATTACGAAATGTGAAGAATTTGTTGCTTCCGTATATTCTTGGATATACGCTTACATGGGCATCACAGATCTGGCTTGGAAATCGTATGGATTTCGAATTGTTAAGGCCATCCGGAACAGTTATGTGGTATGTACTGGCATTGTTTGCATACCGTCTGACCATTGAGGCATTTGGCAGAATCCGGTTTATTGTACCTCTTAGCATTATTTTTGCACTGTGGGCAGGAACCAGAGCGGAATTCAGTACGTTTTTGTCTGCATCCCGAATTGTGGTATTTTTCCCGTTTTTTGTAGCGGGCTATCTGTGGAAAAGTGAATATACCAGAGCAATCCGCAAATTTAAGGGTAAGATCGTAATCCCGCTGTTTGCCATTATCCTTCTGTTTGTTGCGACCAATTATATGATCGGCAACAATATTCCTGTAGCTATTTTCCGTGGAAATCATTCCTATCTGGGAAGCGGTATGGATAATATAGAAGGAATGGTAGTAAGAGGAATGATGTATCTGATTTCCTTTACTGTTATTTTTGCAATGCTGGTATTTATGCCGGATAAACGCCATCCTTTCATTTTCCTTGGAAGAAATACCATGGGAATTTACTTCTTCCATTATCCGATTATGATTGTGATGAACGGACTTCTGATTCTGAAGATACCGCAGCTTCTGAATGTGTGGGCTTTACTTGGAGTTTCTCTGATATTTGTGCTGGTTCTGGGAAGTCCGCCAGTGAACTGGCTGTATAATAACGTACTCAGCCTGCTCACCTTCCTTATTTTCAAAAGAGAAAAGAAAGAGGAAGATGAAGATGAGGTTCTGGAAGACGAGTACGACAACAAAAACCAAGAAGATAAATTTGCGGAGCTTGCTAAGCGACGTATGGCAATTGATGAACTGGCTGCCACGTTGGAAACAGAAGAGCGCAAAGAACATGAAGAAGGACAGTCCTGACGGATTGTCTTTCTTTGACAGGAGAGAATTTTATGAAGCGAGTGATCACTTATGGAACCTTTGATCTGTTTCACGAGGGCCATTATAATATTTTAAAAAGAGCCAAGGCACTTGGTGATTATCTGATCGTTGGTGTAACCAGTGAAAGTTATGATATTGAGCGGGGTAAGCTGAATGTGCGGGACAGTCTTCTGAAAAGAATTGAGAACGTGCGGCGCACCGGTTTTGCGGATGAGATTATTATAGAAGAGTATCAGGGACAGAAGCTTAGTGACATTATTAAATATAAAGTAGATCTGCTTGTGCTTGGCTCTGACTGGCGTGGGAAATTTGATTATCTGAAGGACTACTGCGATGTGAAGTATCTGGAAAGAACCAAAAATATTTCCAGCACGAAGCTTCGTGGAGAGGGAAGCACCTACACGATAGGCGTGGTTACAGATGATGATGAGGACAGTGGTATTGTATGGGAAACGAAGTATGTCAGCGGACTTCATGTGGAATGTGTTTTTTCTGAGAATGAGGACGCAGCCAGATCGTTTTGTGATAAATATGAACTGGATTCCTACTACTGTGTGGAGGCACAAACCAGTGAATGGGAAAAGGGTTATGACTGCTTCTTGTCTCAGGTGGATATTGTATACATCAAAACAGAGCAGAAGAAGCGTGAGCTGTACATCAGAAAATCGCTTGAAAGAGGAAAGCATGTGATCAGCGACGCACCTATGACCGGAAATAAAGAGAAGCTGAAGGAGCTGTTTGCTCTTGCGGCACAGCGTAAGGTATTGCTGGTTGAGAAGATTACGCTGGTTTATCTGCGAGCGTTTAATCAGCTGGTATGGCAGACTCACAGTGCACTTGTGGGGGATATTGTAAGTGTGAAGTGTTCTATTTCCCAGGACCATTTTGAAGGCGGAAGAAGCTTCTCAGAAACTGCAGTACAGCCTTTATGTGCAATTATCAAGATACTTGGAAAGAATTACCAGGAAGTGAAATCCAATGTGGTAAAGGATAAAGAAGGCAATTGCATTTATGACATGATTACTATGCGGTATCCGGATGCTCTTGCAACGATTGAGATTGGCACCACCGTGGATGTAGAGGATGAATTTGTGGTAATTGGCACCAAAGGGCGGGTAACCATTCCAGGCGATTGGTGGAATACAGGATATTTTGAGGCAAAAATAGACGATAGCAAGGGACTGAAGCGATTCTGTTTTAATTTTGAAGGCAATGGGTTGCGGTATCTTCTTCAGGAACTGCTGATCATGATCAGTGACGAGAGAACAGAATGTACCCGTCTTTTTAATGAGGAATCCGAGACGCTGGCAGACATTCTGGAAGTGATAAATCAGAGGGGATAAGAATGACAGAAAGACAGGAACACCTGCTGCAGCTTCTGGGTGAGTTTGTCCAGATCTGTAAGGAAAATAATCTGAAATATGTTGTTGCAGAAAAAACAGCTCTTGGCACAATGCAAAGGGAAGGCTTCCTTCCGGGAGATGATACTGTAACAGTTTATATGCCCACGGATGACTGGCACAGGCTGCTGGACATAGCTGAAACAGCGTTTCCAGAGAACCGTACGCTTTTGTGCCTGGAAAAGGACAGCAGCTTTGGCTGTGTAAGTGCCGGATATGCATCTACTGACAGCTGCGCACTGCGCAGACATCAGATGATAGGAAGTGGATGTGCAGGGGAGCGTATAGAGGTGTTTTTACTGGACTCTGTTTCAGAAGATGAGGGAGAATATGAGAAATATTGTTCCGATCTGATGCTTTATGCGGATCTTGCAGATCCGGACCGGATATATGGAGACAGATGGGAGAATTCAGCTGCTTCGTATGAGCGGGGACTTCTTTCCTGCCGGACTGCGGGGAAAGATCGTGTATTGAAGAAAATGGAGCAGGCTTTGCAGGCACATCAAGCAGAACAATGCTCCTGTTATGCGGTGCGTTCAGGTGAGGCTCCGGCTCTTTTTGAAAAAACGCTGCTTTTTCCTGCAAAAGAAAAGAGCTTTCAGGGCATTCAGGTAATGGTGCCAGGGCGTATCTGTGACTATCTAACAGAATGCTATGGTGATGAATGGTCCTGTTTTTCTTCCTGCGAAAAGGCAGAGTCCCAGGAAATAGTTTCTGTAGAAGGCCTTCAGGATCAGGAGCTGCGCAAGGATTATATGCCGGGTATTCGTAAAGGGAAGCTTCTCAGAGCTTGTACCAAACGAAAAAAACAAGCTTTGTCAGGTGCAAGAAAGGAACATCGGTTAAGGCAAAACAACTATCAGATTCTGGTAAGTGATACAAAAATAGCACTGGAGAGTCAGCTTCAGAAATGCGGCCAGAGCATAAAGGCGCTTCTGGAACAGCGGGATTTTCAGAAGCTGAATCAGGTTTTTTCCGGATATTATCAGGTACAGCTTAGTGAAGAAAGCATTGGGAGCAGAAGCTTTGAGGGGGCCTATACATTTTGTCATCCGTTTTTTATAGATATCGGGACTGAGAATTTCTATGCAGGGGTGCTGACGCTTGTATATACAGAACGGATTGGCAAAGCGCGGCGGATGTTAGAAATCAGGCAAAAAACAGGTGCTCTTTCCCCGGAAGCAGTGCAGCTGAAGGCAGATCTGGAGGTCTTTCAAAAAGCAGTGTCTGCTTATGAAGAAAGACATTTTCAGGAGGCAGAGGATACGCTGGAGCCTTTACTGGAGCGTTATCCGAAGGTTCCGGGATTTGTGAAGCTGAAGAGCCGCTTTCTTATGGAACGTGCCCGTAACGGAATTGAACAGGTGGAGGCGGAGCTCTATATAGATGAAGCCTTACGGATTTTCCCGGAGGACGGATATTTCCTGAAATACAAAGGGGAATTGCAGTGGATGCTGGGGAAATGTGCAGATGCCCTGGGAATTTTCGCAGATGCTCGTGAGCATACGGATAATAAAGTAGTTCATTATGAGCTGGATCAGTTTCTGACACCATATTCTAAGGAAACCATAAAAACCTGTCAGATGCTTCTGGATGTGGGGCAAAAAGAGGGAGCTATGAGTCTGATTGAATTGTGGCGCAGACTTTTGCCGGAGAATCAACAGATTCAGGAGTGCTATGAGCTGGCTCGTGTGAGTACAGCGAAGACTTATATAGAGATGGAGAAGGTAACGGAAGAAATCCTGCAGAATATCAGAAAGGGAAGTGCGGGAACCACTGACGAGGAAAAAGGCAGGGAACCTTACAGAGCTGCACTTACCAAAGCCTGGGAACGTCTTGGCTATCCAAAAGAGCTGGCGCAGCTTCGTACGGAGCTTGTTTTCACCAGGGAAGCCGGTGATATGGAGTGGCTGGCAGAGAAAGCAAAGGATTGCCAGAACCGCAAGGAAAAGCGCACACAGGTTTATAAGCTGATCGGGGATATCCGAATGAAGCAGGGGCAGACTGACGCAGCCTTCGAAAATTACAAAAAAGCAATGTCCTATGGTGGCAAGGGGTATGTGAACATAGAGCTTTACAGGATCTTCCTTACAGATCTTCTGGAAGGAGGGAAAAGAGCCGCTGCGTATGCCAGGGCGACAGATGCTTCTGAATATCTGGATCGGTGGCTTGGCAGATACAAAAGCACCGAAGAATTACAGCAGCTTGTAAAAGCTCTTGCAGAGAATGGAAGCTTTATAAAATGCTCCAGGACAGACCGCAAAAAAACACCGGAGCCGCCTGTGCAAACAGGTACGCAGGGTGAGCATTCTCACAGCAAAGAAAGCTATCCGGATCGATGCTGGAATTATGTAAAATTCTGTGCAGCTAAGATTACTCTTGAGAAGTATTATCTGGAAAATAAAGATTATATCATCAACTTATATAAAAACAAGGACTATCCGGCTCTTGAGAAAATATTTGCCAGGTATACAGATGCGACGGTAAAGAGCATGGAAACGGATGAGATTTTTGTGCCGGATGAGGAATTACAGCACATTTATCTGGATGTGCTGGAGAAGACAGGATGTAGTAAGCTGAAAAAGAAAGTTGAAAAATACTGGAAATAAAGGAAAGGCTGATTAAATGAAAGTAACAGATTATATTGTGGAATTTCTGGAGAGAAAAGGGCTCCATGATTTCTTTGGCTATCAGGGAACTATGATTGCCCATCTGGTAGATTCCATTGAGAAAAATCCAAATACCAGAAGTCACTCCAGCTACAATGAGCAGGGGGCGTCCTTTGCAGCCTGCGGGTATGCACAGGCCGGAGAAAAATGTGCCTGCGCTTACGCAACCAGCGGACCGGGAGCAGCGAATCTTATTTCCGGAATGGCAGATGCATATTTTGACTCCCTCCCGGTGATTTTTCTTACCGGACAGCTGAATACCTATGAGTATTCCGGAATCCAGGGGCTGAGACAGCAGGGGTTTCAGGAAATTGATATTGTAGCTATGGCGAAGCCTGTGACCAAATATGCAGTGCAGATCCGTGAAGACGAAGATATTGTAAAAGAATTAAATAAGGCGTGGCATATTGCAAATACAGGACGAAAGGGTCCGGTTCTGATTGATCTTCCCATGAATATCCAAAGAGGAGATGTGAAAAATCCTGCTTACGAGATGAGTCCGGAAGCTATGGGACTGGAAGAAGCAGATGTGAAGGATAAAAGCCTGGAATCCGGTTCAGTCAGAGTATGTGCAGATGCGGGGGAATGTGCTGCTGCTATCAGTGAAGCACTCAGAAAAGCGAAGCGCCCGGTGATCATGCTGGGACATGGTGTCAGCGACAAGACTGTTCGGGAAGAGCTGTTTGCCATGGCCCGTCAGTGGAAGCTTCCGGTAATTACAAGTGTGTTGGAGATGTCAGCCCTTCCCTGGGATGATCCGTTGAACTTTGGATGTATTGGCGGTGCGTACGGTCATCGCTATGCAAATATGATCGCCAATGCGAAAAGTGATCTTCTGATCTGCCTTGGCATTTCTCTTTGCACAAGACAGATCGG
>CAKRKL010000087.1 GCA_934358405.1 uncultured Blautia sp. | reverse complement strand
TTGACGGAGGGCTGAGCCATGAATAAAACAGGTATTATCTACGGCGTTAACGGTCCTGTTATTTATCTGAAAGGTGATCCCGGATTTAAGATTTCCGAGATGGTTTATGTTGGACCTGAAAAACTGGTAGGTGAGGTTATCGGTCTGAAAAAAGGCATGACGACTGTACAGGTTTTCGAGGAGACAACAGGACTGAAGCCAGGGGATACAGTAGTGGGAACAGGCGATGCTATTTCCGTTCTTCTGGGACCTGGAATCATTCATAACATTTTTGATGGTATTCAGCGTCCGCTGGAGGAGATTGCCAAATCCTCCGGAAAATATATTTCGCGTGGTGTCAGTGTTGATTCCCTTGATACTTCCAAAAAATGGGATGTACACGTAACTGTTAAGGTTGGAGATGTGGTAAGTGCAGGAACTGTCATTGCTGAGACACAGGAAACTGCTTCCATTCTTCACAAATCCATGGTTCCTCCTACAATTGGAGGAGAAGCTGAGGTTATTAAGGCTGTTCCGGATGGAGCTTATACCATTCTGGAGCCTATCGTAACTGTTCGTCTTTCTGACGGCAGCGAGAAAGAGATCGCTCTTGCTCAGAAATGGCCGATTCGTGTTCCAAGACCAACCTACAAACGTTTCCCTGCAAGCGTTCCGCTGGTAACCGGACAGCGTATTCTGGATACCCTTTTCCCCATTGCAAAGGGCGGTACAGCAGCAATTCCTGGCGGTTTCGGTACTGGAAAAACAATGACACAGCACCAGATCGCAAAGTGGTCTGACGCAGATATCATTATCTATATTGGATGCGGTGAGCGTGGAAACGAGATGACACAGGTTCTGGAGGACTTCAGTAAACTGATCGACCCGAAATCCGGAAACCTGATGATGGACCGTACCACTCTGATCGCCAATACATCAAACATGCCTGTTGCAGCCCGTGAGGCTTCTATTTATACAGGTGTTACACTGGCTGAGTATTATCGTGATATGGGTTATGACGTTGCCATCATGGCAGACTCCACTTCCCGTTGGGCTGAGGCTCTTCGTGAGTTATCCGGACGTCTGGAGGAAATGCCTGCTGAGGAAGGTTTCCCGGCTTATCTGGCTTCCAAGCTTTCTGCTTTCTATGAGAGAGCTGGTATGATGCAGAACTTAAACGGCACAGAAGGTTCCGTTTCCATTATCGGAGCGGTTTCCCCACAGGGTGGTGACTTCTCTGAGCCGGTTACACAGAATACAAAGCGTTTCGTCCGCTGCTTCTGGGGACTGGACAAGTCTCTTGCCTATGCCCGTCACTTCCCGGCAATTCACTGGCTGACCAGCTACAGTGAGTATCTGGAGGACTTAAGTCCGTGGTATAGAGATAATGTTTCCGGTAAATTTGTCAGTGACCGTAATCAGTTGATGGCAATTCTGAACCAGGAGAGTTCTCTTATGGAAATTGTTAAGCTGATCGGTAGCGATGTTCTTCCGGATGATCAGAAGCTGACACTGGAAATCGCAAGAGTTATCCGTCTTGGTTTCCTTCAGCAGAATGCATTCCATGCAGAGGATACCTGTGTGCCAATGAGCAAGCAGTTCAATATGATGGAGATTATCCTTTATCTTTATGAGAAATGCCGTTCCCTTGTAAACCAGGGAATGCCGGTTTCCGTGTTGAAAGAGGATAACATTTTTGAGCGTGTTATTGCCATCAAATATGATGTTCCAAACAACAAACCTGAGATGTTTGACCAGTACAAGGCTGACATCGACAGATTCTATGATAACGTATTAGAGAGAAACGGCTGATAGGGAGGTAAGTTTTTTATGGCAATCGAATATTTAGGCCTTAGTGAAATAAACGGCCCTCTTGTAGTTCTGGAAGGCGTTAAGAACGCTTCCTACGAGGAAATCGTCTCCTTCCGTATGGATGACGGTACCGAAAAACTTGGCCGTATTATTGAAATATATGAGGATAAAGCAGTTATCCAGGTTTTCGAGGGTACAGACAATATGTCCCTTGGAAATACCCACACACGTCTTAGCGGTCACCCTATGGAAATCGGACTTTCACCGGAAATCCTGGGACGTACCTTTAACGGTATCGGACAGCCTATTGATGGTCTTGGTGAAATTACTCCTGAGGTCAGTCTGAATATTAACGGCTTACCGCTGAATCCGGTTACCCGTGAGTATCCGCGAAACTACATCAATACCGGTATTTCTGCTATTGATGGTCTGACCACTTTGATTCGTGGACAGAAGCTTCCGATTTTCTCCGGAAACGGTCTTCCTCATGATAAGCTGGCTGCACAGATCGTGCGTCAGGCTTCTCTTGGTGCCGATTCTGATGAAAATTTTGCTATTGTATTTGCAGCAATGGGTGTTAAGTATGATGTTGCTGAGTTTTTCCGCAGAACCTTTGAGGAGAGCGGTGCTTCCGACCATGTTGTTATGTTCCTGAATCTGGCAAATGATCCAACTGTTGAGCGTCTTCTGACTCCGAAGATCGCATTGACTGCAGCAGAGTATCTTGCTTTTGAAAAGGGAATGCATATTCTGGTTATCCTTACAGACATTACCTCTTTCTGTGAGGCAATGCGTGAGGTTTCTTCTTCTAAAGGTGAGATTCCTTCCCGTAAGGGTTATCCTGGATATCTTTACAGTGAGCTTGCTACTTTATACGAGCGTGCAGGTATCGTTTCCGGCGGTACAGGTTCTGTTACACAGATTCCGATCCTGACCATGCCTAATGATGATATTACTCATCCGATCCCTGACCTTACAGGTTATATTACGGAGGGACAGATTGTTCTGGACAGACAGCTTCACGGTCAGGGCGTTTATCCGCCGATCAATGTTCTGCCGTCACTTTCCCGTCTGATGAAGGATGGTATTGGTGAAGGCTTTACAAGAGCAGATCATCAGGATGTTGCGAACCAGCTGTTCTCATGCTATGCCAAGGTTGGTGATGCCAGAGCTCTTGCTTCTGTTATCGGTGAGGATGAGCTTTCTCCTCTGGATAAGAAGTATCTTCAGTTTGGTAAGGCCTTTGAGGCTGAATTTGTTGGTCAGACAGATACGGAGAACAGAAGTATTATCGATACGTTAAATAAGGGCTGGGAGCTTCTTGGTATGCTTCCGAAGGATGAGCTTGACCGTATTGATACCAAGATCCTGGATCAGTATTATCACGAAACGACCAAATAAAGAGTGAGGTGACTTGAATGGATCCGAATACGTTTCCCACCAAGGGTAATTTAATTCTGGCGAAGAATTCTCTTGCTCTTTCCCGTCAGGGTTATGAACTGATGGATAAAAAACGTAATATTCTGATTCGTGAGATGATGAATCTGGTGGATCAGGCGAAGGATATTCAGGGACAGATCGATGAGACGTTCCGTACAGCTTATGCGGCTTTACAGAGAGCGAATATGGAAATGGGTATCGCATTTGTGGATCAGATTTCACATACGGTGCCCATTGAGGATTCGATTCGTATTAAGACGCGTAGCGTCATGGGTACAGAAATTCCGCTTGTGGAGTATGACAAGTCAGGAAATGTACCTACGTATGCTTATTATAGTACGAAGATGTCTTTGGATGAGGCGAAAGCGGCATTTGAGAAAGTGAAGGAGCTTTCTATTAAGCTGTCTATGATTGAGAATTCAGCGATTCGACTGGCCAGCAATATTAAGAAGACTCAGAAGCGGGCAAATGCGCTGAAGAATATTACGATTCCGAAGTTTGAAGCTCTGACAAAGGATATTTCCAATGCTTTGGAGGAGAAGGAGCGAGAGGAATTTACACGACTTAAGGTTATTAAGAGGATGAAGCAGGGTGCGTGATGGCGCACCCTGTTTTTTTCGGCTTGAAATATGAGTTCACAGTTTTTTACGAGAGTACCCATAGAATGAACACCATTTCCCCATTTTTTGGACACAAATTGTTTGTATAGTATAAGCCATAAGGAGCATAAAAACAAAGACGATTCAAAGGAGAAGTGGATGAGGGCTTTGAGAGTGGATCGGATGAATATGAATACAGAAAGGAAATGAATGGGTATGAAACGTAGATATTTAGCAGTTTTAATGGGAATTATGGTAGCAACAACTTCTGTTCCGGCTATGGTTTATGCGGAGGATGTTAAGACGGAGCGTGCAGCGGATGAGGCTTCTGACGAAAGTAGTGAGAAGGCTGATGGCAGTGATGAGAATGCACAGAGTGATGAAGCTGAGGAGAATGTGGTTCTTGGTGAGGTGAAATCGGTTTCGGATACGGAGATTACTATTGCGGTTGGTACTATGAAGGAAATGGGGCAGCCGGGTGGTAATGGTCAGGGCCAGACGATTACTATTACAGAGAATACTGTGATTACGAAACAGTCTGGCGGTATGCAGCAGGGCCAGCCTGGCGGAGACGGTCAGAACGGTGGAGTACCGGAGAAGCCAGATGGAGACGGACAGGATGGTGAGGCACCGGAAAAACCGGATGGAGAGACATCAGAAGCCGATGGACAGACAGACGCTGACAACCAGGATAGTGAGAAGTCAGAGGACGATGGCCAGAATAGCGAAGCTCCTGAGAAACCAGACGGAGATCAAAATGGCGGAGCACCAGAAGGTAACGGACAGGGTGCAGAGGCTGAGGAAATTTCACTTTCTGATATTCAGGAAGGGGATGTTGTTTCTATTACACTGGATGAGGATGGAAATGCAGCGAGCATTACTGTAATGTCCATGGAAATGAGCGGTCAGGGTGGTCCTGGAGGTGATGGTCAGGGCGCACCTGGACAGGGAGGTCCTGGCGGACAGTCTCAGGGTGTTGACAGTTACACAGCTGTAAATGAATATACAGAGGACACGACCGTATCTGGTGAGACTTTGGAGTCTACTGGTACAGATGAGAACGCAGCTTTGATTTCTTCCGGAGCAAGCGTAACCCTTGATAATGATACCATTACAAGAACTTCTGACAGCAGCACAGGCGGAGACAATTCCAGCTTCTATGGCGTTGGCGCAGCGGTTCTGGCAACAGACGGTACTGCTTATGTAAAGGATGGCAGCGTGACAACCGATGCAGCTGGCGGTGCAGGACTTTTTGCATATGGAGATGGAACGGTATATGCTTCCGGTACAACTGTAAAAACAACACAGGATACCTCAGGCGGTGTTCATGTAGCCGGAGGCGGTACTCTTTATGGATGGGATCTGGATGTGGAGACAAATGGTGAGTCTTCTGCAGCGATTCGAAGTGACAGAGGCGGCGGAACAATGGTAATTGATGGCGGAAACTATGTTTCCAATGGTGTTGGCTCTCCGGCTATTTACAGCACTGCCGATATCGCAGTGAGCAATGCCAGTCTGACAGCAAATGGTTCTGAAGCGGTTTGCATTGAGGGTCTGAACTCCATTCATCTTTATGACTGCGATCTGACTGGGAATATGAGTGATCTGGATCAGAACGACAATACCTGGACAGTTATCCTCTACCAGAGTATGTCTGGCGACTCTGAGGTTGGTAACAGTACTTTTCAGATGGATGGCGGTAGTCTGACCTCTGAAAACGGCGGTGTATTTTACACAACCAATACAGAGAGCACTATTACCTTAAATAATGTTGATATTAATTACAACGATGACAATGAATTTTTCCTGCAGTGCACAGGAAATACCAATCAGAGAGGCTGGGGACAGTCCGGAGCAAACGGAGCTGATTGCCATTTTACAGGTATCAGCCAGGATATGCAGGGAGATGTGATCTGGGATTCTATCAGTGATCTGGATTTCTATCTGACAGAAGGCAGCAGTCTGACAGGTGCGGTTATAGATGATGAAACATACGCTGGCGAAGGTGGAGAGGGTTATTGCAATGTCTATGTAAGTTCGGACTCCACATGGACTGTAACTGGAGACAGCACAGTTTCTTCTTTGGAAAATGAAGGAACCATTGTTGATGGTGAGGGAAAAACTGTGACCATTCAGGGTACAGATGGAACTGTTTACGTACAGGGAGACAGTGAATATACAATTACAACGGGTTCCTATAGTGATTCGGCAGATTTGTCTGGGGTGACAGCAATTCAGGATCAGAGTGCTTATGCGGTTGAGAAGCCGGAACAACTCTAAAACTTTCTTACACGCTTTAAGAGTATAGACAAAAAAATTTATAAAATGAGATGATTGAAAAGTCATATTTATGAGGCAAGCTGAGGAGTGCCGCTTCATAAATATGGCTTTTTGCTTTTGAAATTAAAAAAGGACATAAAAAAATCCCTCTAAAAAGAAGGAGGGCCGGACCAAAAGGTCCGGCAAGTATGAAAAAGAAAAAGTTAATTGTTAATCTATGTAAAAAAGCTTTCGCTTTATTTGTTTATTAATATACATGGAATTTGTGATGAATCTGTGAGAAGGAATTGAAAAAAGTATGATTAAAATCTAAAGAACTTATAAACTGATGTGTTTGGACAGGGTTGAAAAAAGATCTTATAGCGAATCAGCACACCTGCAGTTATGACATATCACTTTTTGCAATATATTTCCCATGAAACACAATGGACTATGAAGAAATTTTTCGTATAATAGAAGTAATATAACTATTCTGTGAGAAATTGCAAAATGTCGGATAGTTATGAAGAAATAATGTAAAATGGGGAGGTAGAGTATGCAAGGTGTTTTTGAAGCAATTAATAGCGTATTTGGGTTTATAGGTCCTTTGTCGGATCTGTTGTGGGACTTTCCTACAAATTTTGAATGGTATCGGAATATTCCGCTTTTGGGGAATATTTCACTTGCAATTATTGTGCTGCTTGGTTCCGGTATTTTTTTCACGATCAAGCTGGGCTTTATCCAGGTGACACATTTCAAGAAAGGTGTTCGCCTTCTTACGGAAAAACGTTCTGTTAAGACCGGAATCACTCCACTGGCGGCATTTTTGTTAAGTGCAGCCATGCGTGTCGGTCCTGGAAATATTATCGGTGTTACAGGTGCTATTGCGGTAGGAGGACCGGGAGCGCTTTTCTGGATGTGGATTTCTGCATTTTTCGGAATGGCAGTGGCCTATATGGAGGCTGTTCTGGCACAGATTTTCAAAGAGAAAAAAGAGGATGAATTTGTAGGCGGTCTTCCGTTTTATGGAAGAAAATTGCTGGGAAACAGTGTGGGAATTGGCATATTTTTATCTGTTCTTTATATTCTTTATGCGTTGTGCTGCCTGCCTGCACAGGGCTTTAATGTTGTTTCCTCCGTGGGAAGAATGGCTGAGATCCTTACAGGAAAAACAATTGCAGCAGATTCCTTGTTTTATTACATTGCAGGTGCTGTGATCATGATCCTGACCGCAGTGATCGCCTTTGGCGGAATCAAAAAAGTATCCAAATGGACGGATATGATGGTGCCGGTAATGGCAGTATTGTATGTGGTGGTTGTATTTGTGCTGATCATTTTGAATATCGGGCAAATTCCATATTTCTTTACATCCGTATTTGGCGGGGCGTTTAAGCCACAGGCATTCTTTGGCGGTGCAATGGGAACTGTTTTGGCACAGGGCGTGAAGCGAGGATTAATGTCGAATGAAGCAGGGCAGGGAACCATTACCATGTCTGCAGCTGCTGCAGATGCAAAACACCCTTGCGAGCAGGGAATTCTGGCTTCTCTTGGTGTTTTTCTGGACACGATTGTAATTTGTACTCTTACAGGATTTGTTGTGGTTATGGCTCATTGCTGGACCGGGGAAGGAGCAGAAGCATGGGCTGCACTTGATAAGCTGCCGAAGTTTACAGAATCTATTGCTGTACTTACACCAGGTACATCTATGAATGCAGTTATCACATTTCTGGTAACCCTGTGTTTTTGCCTGTTTGCATTCACCTGTCTTCTTGGAATGATCAGTTTTTCTGAAATTGCAGCAAATCGTATTCGAAAAGATATTGTCTGTATTAATATAGTACGCAGTATCGCACTGTTTGTTGCTGCATTTGGAATTCTCTGCAACATTGCCGGACTGGAGCTTGGAAACCTTTGGGCATTTTCCGATTTAGGAAATATTTTGATCGTATATTTCAATGTGCCTATTATTTATGTCGGCGCAAAATGCGTCTTTAGAGCTACAAAGCATTATAAGGAAAATGACGGAACTCCTTTTGATTCTTCTGTGATCGGAAGAGATGATTGTGCTTATTGGGATGAGAAGGCTGAAAAAAATTAAATAACAGAAAAATTTTTC
>CAKRKL010000086.1 GCA_934358405.1 uncultured Blautia sp. | reverse complement strand
ACTGGTGTTTCTTACGTCCAAAAGAGAAACACGGCATATTTTTGAGAAAATTATCGCGGATTTTAATGAATCACAGGATGAGATATATGTAGAACTTATGGCAGTACCAAATCCGGAGCAGGAACTGCAAATTCGTGCAATCCAGGGAGAATTTCCAGATATTGTTGAATTTATCGGAGCACGGAAAGATGATCTGGTTAAATATGTAAAAGGCGGATACTTGCAGAAGCTGGATGATTTTTCTGCAACCCATTGTGTAAATGAACATTTTTTGGAAAAATTAAAAATTCTTAATGGTACTTATGTACTTCCGTTGTCTGTGAATTACAGAGGGATATTTTATAACAAAAGGATGCTGGAAAAGGACGGATACCAGATTCCGTCTACATATGCAGAGCTTATTCAGACGATGAAGAAGATAAAAAAAGCCGGAAAGCTTCCTATTGTTTTTGCAGATAAAGACAGCTGGACGATTCATCAGGGATGGGATGCAATTGACATGTCCTCCAGGGGAAGCCAGGATAATTTATTTCAGAATGTGCTGAACGGCACTACCGTTTTATATGAAGATCCTATTGCACTTGATTCTACCAGAAAATTTTTAGAAATAAGACAATATGGTCAGAAACAGACCATAAACACAGGATATGATGAAGCTGTAAAAAAATTTGCAAAGGGAGAAGCCTATATGTTCCTTCAGGGAAACTGGGCATATCCTATAATTAAAAAAATAAATCCGTATATGGATTTGTTATTTATGCCGTTTCCTACATACAATGAAAATCAGGCAAGGGTTGTAGTAAAAATAGATGCGACATTGGGGGTTTCTGCATCCTGCAAGCATCCGGAAGCGGCTGGAAAATTTCTGGATTATGTATTTTCAAAAAATGTCAGTGAATATTATGCAGATCAGGCCGGGGCCTATTCCTGCATAAAATCTGTAGATGTAGAAGACAATTATGCGAAGGTATTTACGGATAGTATCAGAAGCGGTGAGTTTTTCCTGGAAGAATTTGCTTATGAGAGCGAAAAAACTGATGCCAGGGATGCCTTATTTCAGAACTTGACCAGTTCCCCTCAAACATATACAGAAAGAGCATTTTTGAAAGAATGGAATGATCTTTTAATTCTGCAGAAAGGAGCCTGAGTGTGAAGCGAATTTCAAGACTACCTGTATGGTGGCAGCTTTTTATTGGATTAGCATGCTGTTTTCTGTTTTCCCTGATAGTAATTTGTGCCTCCTTTTTCATTGATGTGAAGGAGGCTGAAAAAAATAATTGGTTTTATTTGCACAAAATGAACAGTCAGTGGGAGATGGAAATCGAGACCATAACAAAGAATCTGGATTATTTGAAATATCTGCCCTTGATAGATAAAAATATCATGACAGATATTCGAAACGATTATGAAAAACAATCTTTAAAAAAGCAGCTTTCATCAAAGGAATATGTAAATGGTATTCTGGAAGATATCAGTGGAATTAATCCATTTATTTTGCGTACTACCATTTTAACTGAAAACGGAAATGTTTACGGAAATTTTGTGGAAGACTCGCTGACACAGATTAAGCAGGCAAAAAAGCATATTGCCTATTCAAGGGTTGGCTATAAAAATGAGGAATACGTTACAGATGTATATGAAGGCGAAATAAACATGCTTCCTTATAAATTGCTGACAATCGCATATGCTATGTATCCTGTGGAATCGGATCAAAAGCTTGCTACAATTTATATCGATTTGGACTTTGAAGAAATAGAAAAGAGCTTTTCCGTGTTTTCAAATGATGAAATTGAATGCTGTCTTTTTAACAGAAACAGGCTTATTTATTCTTCTGAAAAAGAAAACAATTTTCTTCTTGAGGATGTGAAGAAAATTTATGAAAATCCAAACCATCAGGGAACATTGGAAGCGGATGGCTCTGCCTGGAACGCATATGTTGTTAAAATTGATGATTTGGATTGGTATCTGGTTCAATGCATGCAGCGAAAAAGCTTTCTTCTCAATAGTATAAAGAATATTTTGCTTTTTTGTTTTTGGATTTTGATGGTTTTTGTTTTTTTACTGTTTGGAGGAATGCAGCTGATCAGTCGCATTACCAAGCCTATTACTGAGTTTTCCAATGCGTTAAATCAGGTAACCTTACATAAAAAACAAAAACCACGGCATATCCAATTAAAAGAGGATGTTCCACAAGAAATTTCCACAATGGTAAGTGGCTATAATGATCTTGTATCACGTATTGAAGAGAATATTATTCTGGCATACAAAAACGAAATAAGCCAGAAAAAAACAGAACTGCAAATGCTGCAATATCAGATCAATCCCCATTTTTTATATAATACATTAAATATTGTCAGTGCGTTGGCAAAACTAAATGGAGTTGATGAAATATCGGAAATTTCAGAATGCCTGTCCCATATTTTTCATTATAACGTAAAAGGGGGAAATATTGTACAGCTGAAAAAGGAGCTTGAGAATCTTCAGTGCTATGTAAAAATACAGTCCATGCGTTTTCCGGGAAAATTTGACGTGATTTATAATGTGGAAGAGGAAATGCTGACCTGTGAAATGTTAAAGTTTATATTACAGCCATTAATGGAAAACGCAATGGAACATGGTGTCATTCCCTGCAAACGAAGAGGGCGGATAGAAGTGACCGGAAAAATCACTTCGGCTAATATAGCAGAAATCAGTATTTGTGATAACGGAAATGGAATGAGCGATGAAACACTGCAGATGTTACACCAGGAATTAGAAAAAGACCTGCAGCAGGGCGTGAATCAGAGTTCCTCCGGAATCGGCCTGATAAATGTACACCAGAGGATTAAAAACTATTATGGAGAAGAATTTGGAATCCTGGTAGAAAGTAATCAGGGAGAATACACTTGTGTAACGGTTCGTTTTCCGGTATTGGAAAAAGAGGTATAAAAATGAATTTTAAAATTTTAGTTGCAGATGACGAATATTATGCGAGAAAAGCACTTGTCATGATGCTTGAAAAATCCGGACTGCCGATTTCGGTGAATGGAGACTTTGAAGATGGGGAAGAAGTAATAGAATATCTTCAGGAAAACGAAGCGGATATTATCATTACAGATATCCGGATGCCCAATGTAGATGGTCTGGAGCTGGCAAAATATGTGCAGGAGCATATGCCAAAATGCTCAGTAGTAATAGAAACCGGATATGAAGATTTTCAGTATGCAAGAAATGCGCTGCGCTATCAGGTAAAGGACTATCTGACAAAACCAATCAACGAATCAGAATTGCTTAAGTCTATAAATGATATTCTTGTTGAAAAAGCAAAGTCAGATAATCTGGAAAATATCAATAAACTAAAAGGAATTGTTGAGAATCTGGATTTTGCACAATTGATACAAAATAAAAAGCTGCTTGATGAGCTGATTCCGGCGGAGCTTTGGAAAGAGTACTCCTGGTTTTTTATGGCGAAGGGAGAGGTTTCGCATTCGGGATATCAACAAATAAAAAAATATTTGCAAACTAAAAGAACTACTGCCAATGTACAAAGCTGGTACTTTAAAAATAAAGGTGAATGCATATTACTCTTTTTTTGCAAGCAGAAAATGGATTTCAAAGCATGCATTGGAGAGACTGATCTTTTGCAGCTGAAAAACAGTTTGGACCATAATTCGTGGTTTGGAATCAGTGGCATCCACAAAGAAAGAAGGGAAATTGAAAGGGCGTACAGAGAGTGTATTTACGCAATCAACAACCGTATTTTAATAAATGAAAATCTGTTTTTCTGGAAAGAAGAACTGGAAATTAAAAATCTGCTGGAAAAAGAAACCCTGGAAATATTCAGCAGAGTCGTAGAATTTGGCCGTATTTATGAGGCAGAAAAAATCATAGATAACTTATTTGCCAGATGCATAAGCGAGCGTGCAAACATTTACAGTCTTTATAATGCAATCATACAGCTTTTTTCTGTTCTCAGGAAAAAGTATTATAATGGATGTCAGATACCCAAGGGAGAAGGGGGATATTTCCTGTTTGATTTTAAGATTGATCTGTATCAATTTCATACAGCAGATGAGTTGAAAAAATATTTGCTTATGATTTTGAAAGAAGTCTGTGAAAAAAACGAGGAAAATGAAAATGAACTTCTGATAGAAAATATTTTAGTGTATCTCGAAAATCATTATGCAGATGATATTACATTAAATGAGCTTGCAGAGCATAAATACTTTGTAAGCGTGGGACACCTCAGCAGAACCTTTAAAAATAAAACCGGATTAACATTTTCCAAATATCTCACAGAGGTGCGCCTGAAAAAGGCAAAAGAATTTCTGGGAAATACGGACTTTGACATTACAGATATAGCAACATTTACAGGATACAATGATGCTTCCTATTTTACTCAGATTTTTCGGAAAGCCTGCGGCATGACGCCTTCAGAATATCGTTCCCAGGAAAGAAAAAAGAAAAGTCAAAAAAGTGATACTGAAAAAGAAAATAATTTATAGTTTTTATCTTCCGGGAGCCTTAAAATAACATTATCAAAAAAAGGAGGCTCTGTTTATATGAAGAAGAGATTAACTGTATTGGCTGCATTGCTTGCCTGCTCCACACTTATGGGAAGTGTTCATGTATATGCAGAGGAAAATGAAAAGAATGTTGTTGAAACTGCGTACGGAAAAGTGCAGGGAATCAACAGTACAGATGAAAACTATGAGGATGTTGTAGAATTTCGTGGAATTCCATATGCAGCACCTCCAGTTGATGATTTGCGCTGGAAACCACCGGTAGATCCTGAAAAATGGGATGATGTTCTTGTATGCGATACCTACAAGGATATTCCTATGCAGGTATTGGGCGGAGCTGAGGTGGAACCCTATAAAACAGATATTTATTACGATGGAGTTCCGGAAATGAGTGAAGACTGTCTGTATCTGAATGTAATGACAACAGGAGATTCACTTTCTTCCACAGAAAAGAAACCGGTATATGTGTGGTTCCATGGCGGCGGACTGAACAGCTGCTATACCTTTGAGCCGGAAGGAAATGCGGAAGCTTTTGCAAAGAACGGAATCGTTGTGGTAACAGTAGAACAGCGTCTTGGTGTCTTTGGCTATCTGTCATTACCACAGCTTACCGAGGAACAGGGACAAAGCGGAAACTATGGTTTGATGGATCAGATCAAAGCTATGGAATGGATCAAAGAGAACATAGCTAACTTTGGAGGAGATCCTGAGAATATCACAGTTGGCGGACAGTCTGGCGGTACTACAAAGGCAATGGCAATGACTGCTTCTCCTAAAATGGATGTAGAAGTTGATAAATTAATCCTGGAAAGTGGCTTAAAGTACAATATGGAATTCCAGACTCTGGAAAGTGCAGAAGAAAAAGGAACTGCATATCTGGGAGATCTGGGACTTGATGAGGCTGCGACACTTGAGGATCTGAGAAGTATAGATGCTGAAAAGCTGATTGACAATACCAGTTCTAATTATCCGGGAAGCATGAACCAGGATGGTTTGTATGTCACCTATGAAAGCATTCAGGATTCCATTAATGATGGAATGTTTGATGAGATTTCTGTATTGTCCGGAACAAATATTGGAGAGGGAAGTTATCCGAAGGTATCCACAGCAGATGATTTCTATGCACAGTACAAAGAAGCTCTTGGCGATCTGTATGATAAATACGACTTTGAAAATCTGGTAAAAGTAGATGACAGTACAGCAGCTATGGTAAGCCGTCAGTTAGGAACCTATGGTCTTGGCACAAATGTCAGCAGAAGCCTTATGGTTAACAGACTGTACGGAAAAATGATGTCAGAAAGAACAGATGGAAAAGCAGCAAACTATACATACTTATTCAGCCATTCTACACCTGAGAGCATTTCAGATTTAGGAACAGACAGAGGCTGGGCTAACCAGTGGGCATGGCATACAAGTGAAATGTGGTATGCGTTCAATTCTCTGCGTGAGGGCGTTCCGGAAGTAAGACAGTGGACTGACTGGGACTATGAGTTAGCAGAAAAAATGAATCAGTATTGGTCAAACTTTATCAAAACCGGAGATCCAAATGGAGACGGACTTGCATACTGGCCGGCAGCAGATGAAAATATGGGATATATTCAGTTGGGAGATGGAATCAGTACTCATGAAGAGGAACTGACAGATCTGGAAAAACTGATGATGGATTATACCACCAACTATTTCAATTTTCCTGTAGCTGAGTAAGAGATACACTTTTAACCTTCTTGGAAAATGCAGTGCATTTTCCTACCCTACCATGGTTTTTTCAATATTATTCACAGAAAAAGTCGTCGGCTTTAGAAGCTGGCGGCTTTTTTTGTGAATGGCGCAAAATTTTTTCTCTTTCTTGTTCTGAAAAGGAATTCATGCTATGATAAAAATTAAAAAACAGGGCTGAATATGGACGAAAAGGTTCCTTTCCCCCAATTTTGTATAACCGCAATAGAAAGTAGAAGAGTATGATAAAATTAAAGAAAACAATGAAAAGAACAGGCAAGCTTTTTCTCTGTTTTTTGCTGGTGGTTGCACTGGTAAATATACTTGCGCCTCTTTTTTGCAGAAAACCAGATGAAAAATATGCAGAAAATCTGCAGCAGACAGAATTTACTTCTGAAACAGCAGGCGCGGAAAGAATCCGCTGCATTGATGATAATGAAGAAGCACTTTTGTGGCGGCTTCGGATGATTGGTACAGCGAAAGAAAGCATTGTTCTGTCTACTTTTGATCTGCGTGCAGATGAAAACGGCACCAAACTTCTGGCGGCGCTGAATCACGCTGCGGCAAAAGGAGTGAAAATCCAGCTACTGATCGATGGAATTTACCAACAGCTTTTTCTGGCTGGAAGCAGTGATTTCCAGGCGTTGGCGGCGCAGGAAAATGTAGAAGTGGGAGTTTACAATCCAGTGACGCCAGCCAATCTATTTAAGCTGAACTATCGCATGCACGATAAATATGTAATCATTGATGAGAAAATGTATCTGCTTGGCGGACGCAACAGCA
Organism: uncultured Blautia sp.; assembly: GCA_934358405.1. Classification (GTDB taxonomy): domain Bacteria; phylum Bacillota; class Clostridia; order Lachnospirales; family Lachnospiraceae; genus Blautia_A. Next base: position 1,252 of record CAKRKL010000086.1, on the reverse strand, counting down.
ACGATATTTTCCTGGGAGACCACACAGAGGATATCAACGTGGACAGAGATCTTCTGGTGTACGATACCTCAGAAGGACAGGGAGAGTCCCTGCAGCAGCTTGAGGAGTATTTCCATGAGATATGGAATGAGAGCTGTGTGCATATAAAAAGGACAAGGCAAATAGAAAAAGTAGATACAGCCCAGACAAATGCAGGCAAATATGCCAACCAATACCAGCATATGGAAGAAATCTACACCTCCCTGTTGGAAAAGTACAATGATATAGAAACCTACAGTTCCTGGGCGAAAGACACCATAGAAGCAAATAAAATCACCCTGATCGATAATGGAACCCAGTCAGGCCGGAAAACACCCCAGGTTCTCCAGGCCATCCAGTACCTTTCCGAAAATGCAGATCATGTAATCATACAGACTCCATACGTAATCTGCAACGGCTATATGTATGATGTCCTCCAGGAAATTTCAGATCACGCCAAGCTTCAGATCGTACTGAATGCAGTGGAAAAAGGCTCCAACCCATGGGGCTGCACCGATTACCTCAATCAGAAAAAGAAAATACTGAAAACCGGAGCAGATGTCTACGAGTTGATGAACGATTACCCGGTGCATACTAAAGCTGTGCTGATCGATGATTGCCTGTCAGTGGTAGGCTCTTACAATCTGGATATGCGAAGCACCTATCTGGATACAGAGCTGATGCTTGTAATTGACAGCAAGGAACTGAATCAGCAGATCCGCGCCACAGAAGATAATTATATGGAAAAAAGCAAGGAAGTTCTCGCAGACGGACAGGAAACCGAGGGTGCAAAATACAAGAAAAAACTGCTGACCTGGCAGAAGAAATTGTTCTATGGAGTGCTGAGAATCATTATCCTCCCCCTTCGGCAGCTGCTGTAAATTAGAGCGTGTTTGAAAAATCATTCCCGCAATCTGCACATCCCTTGCGGTATATTCTACCAGAATTGAATTGACGTAGTCCTCTACGCTGTTCGCATCTGGGCAAAAAATGCTATAAAGAAAGAAGGTGACACTACCTGTATGAATAAAAACCAAATCGAAAAATTTCAGCATCTCCAGGAAGTTGCCGCAGATTTTCCTTTGCCATATCAAATGAGGGAAAGCTGGACAGTAATCAAATGCCTGAAAGAGAGTAAAGATTCCTGGACTGTTCTTGTGCAGGAGAATATCAGCAAAATAACCTGCGTGCTGAAATGGGGCAGAAACCTTCAGGCGGATCTGCTCCGTCAGGA
>CAKRKL010000085.1 GCA_934358405.1 uncultured Blautia sp. | reverse complement strand
TTCACCGAAGCGTTGCACCGACCTGCGTGGAATAACAGGTGTTCAGAGGCGTCCGCCTTGATTCACTAAATCCCGCTTTAGCTACATGATTCCCGCGTCAGCAGTTTTTTATAACTGCAGTCCATCCCAATCGCTCCCAGCGGCGCTGTGATTAAGATGCCAAGCACAGCCACAGAAAGTATGATCTGTCCGCAGGACAGTCCCATAGCCATGGGAACAGAGCCGATAGCAGCCTGGACAGTGGCCTTGGGAAGATAGGCGATGGAGCAGAAAAGCCGTTCTTTCCAGTTAAGATCAGTTCCGGCGACACAAAGGGAAACGCCGATGGTACGGATCAGAAGTGCGGCGAAAATCATGGCAAGTGCAGCCGGGCCAGCCTTTAAGGTGTAACGGATATCTACAGAAGCTCCCACCAATACGAAAAGCAGAACCTCCGCAGCCAGCCACAGTTTCCCGAATTTCTGGGAAAGACGGGCAGAAACGGAAGCTGTACATTTCAGCTTCAGTACGCAGGCCATACTGACTACAGCCAGAAGTCCGGAAACAGAAACAAGCGGTTTCAGCCAGGTCTCAATAGACATCAGCAGAAAAGAAGTACCCAGAACCACGATTACCTTCATGCTGTTGCGCACCATATGACTATGAGCATATGCTGTCTCAAAAAACAGGGAAAGCAGATACCCTGCAGTGCTTCCAAGGACAATTCCCAGAATAATAGATACCGGAATGTTGATAAAATCCTGAATATGTGCACTGCCGCCCTGTGCCATGGTAGAAAATGTGGAAAAAAGCACGATCACATAAATATCATCACAGGAAGCACCTGCAAGGATCATTTGAGGAATGCTTTTTGCGGTTCCGCATTTTTCATCCATAAGTTGTACCATTCGCGGTACAACCACTGCAGGTGACACTGCACCCATGACAGCCCCCATCACCGCTGCTTCCAGTCTTGTAATTCCCAGGAAATAAGGTGCCAGCAAAATATAAGCCAGAATCTCAAAGGTGGCAGGGATGCAAGCCATCATTACTGCCGGGCGTCCTACTTTTTTCAGATCTGCAAGATTCAGGGAAAGTCCTGCTTTCAGCAGGATAATAATCAGTGCAATCTGGCGAAGCTCCGACGAGATAGAAAGAATGGAAGAATCCAGCACATTCAGCACATACGGTCCAAGCAGGATGCCGGTAATCAGCATTCCGATAATACGGGGAAGCTTCAGCCTCTGGCAGATTGCCGCCAGAGAAAGACCAATAAGAAAAATAAAAGCCAGTGAAGTTAACATTGATATCATTTCCTCCTTTATACGCAGAAAAGCTGATGCCCTCTGCGATTGTAATCATCACAGAAGTCATCAGCTTAATAAGCGGTTTGGGAAAATCCCGGGGAGACATTCATTCCCCTTGTAAAACTTTTATTCTATGCGATTTTCTTATTCTCCGAAATATCTCTTAAGGAGACCAGCGAATGCTTTTCCGTGTCTTGCTTCGTCTCTTGCCATTTCATGAACAGTATCATGAATTGCATCAAGGTTAGCTGCTTTCGCACGTTTAGCAAGATCAGTCTTACCAGCTGTAGCGCCGTTCTCAGCTGCTACACGCATTTCAAGGTTCTTCTTGGTGCTGTCTGTAACAACTTCGCCTAATAATTCAGCAAATTTAGCTGCATGCTCTGCTTCCTCATAAGCAGCCTTCTCATAGTATAAACCAACTTCCGGATATCCCTCTCTATGAGCAACACGTGCCATAGCAAGATACATACCAACCTCAGAGCACTCACCCTCGAAGTTTGCTCTTAAATCAGCAAGGATGTCTTCGCTCACACCTTTAGCAACGCCTACAACATGCTCAGCTGCCCATGCCATTTCATCATCCTGCTTAGTAAACTTCTCAGCCGGAGCCTTGCAGATTGGACATACTTCCGGAGCTGTGTCACCTTCATGAACATAACCGCATACACTACATACCCATTTAGCCATAATTAAATCTCCTTTTCTTATATAAAATTATTTATTTGATTTTTGATAATAGTAATTGTTACTGTTTTAAGATAACATATTACCTTGATCTTGTCAAGGACTATTGAAAAAAATTTTCAATGAGAGTCTTTCTGAAGGCAGTCATTGCAGATTCCGAAAAATCTTGCTTTATAGTCGGAAATCTGACCATCTGTAAAATCAGCGGCAATATCTTCAAGACTCTTATCAATATGTTCGCTGAAAACATCCATCACTCTGCCACAGCAGGTACACATAAAGTGACAATGAGGAGCTGTGCGGGCATCGAATCGGTCTGCTCCGCCAAAACTGGAAAGCTTCTGTATCTCACCCAGATCAGCAAGAAGAGAGAGGTTCCGGTATACGGTACCAAGGCTGATATTTGGATAGATCTGCTTCATATTCTCATAAACAAAATCAGCTGTGGGATGGTCGGTTCTGCCTGTAAGAAATTCTTTGATCGATTCTCTCTGTCGGCTGTATTTCAATGTGGCCATCTGTTTCTCCTTTCTCTTAATAATAGTAATTATTACTGATACTAATATATACTATATTTTCTGATTTGTCAAGAGCAAAATGAGAAGAGTGTGCATTTATTCAGCGGAAAATGGGTTTACAAAATCTATAAAATGTGATACGCTTCTACATATGAAATACAAGGGTGCTAGAGCGTGTTTGAAAAATCATTCCCGCAATCTGCACGCCCCACTTTGCGGTATATTTTGCCCGAATTCAGTTGCCGTAGCCCGCTACGGCGCCCTCATCCGGACAAAATCTCCCACAAATTGTGACGCACATCTTGCAGAAAGCCTTTTTCAAACACGCTCTAGAGCATGTTTGAAAAATGTGCCAGCCCTTGTTATAATTCAAACCCATAGAGAAAGAGAGTACATTTGTGTACCGCATTACAGAGAATCCCCCAGGATATGTATAGTATAATTTCCGCAGGCTGAGAGGGGTGTGTATGGAGCAGATGGAAGATGGCTTTGGAGGGGCGCAGCTGAAGAGATGTAGGCTGCGACAGGAACGCCTGTTACAGCGGAAGGGTATGGAAGTACCCGGTAAGGTTCCCGTAGATATGTAAGCCAGAGCGTATTTGAAAAGGATTTCTGCAAGATGTACGTCACAATTTGTGAAAATCCGCTGGCTTTTATAAATATCTGTACCGTGAGGCGGGAATGAACAGAAGTGGTAACACGGGAATTGCTCGTCTTCTCAGAATGTGAGAGGGCGATTTTTTTATGTAATAGGATATGTAACAGGACTTACTCCGAAGTACTTCTATTATATAAAAAACACTCCGCAAGGTTGCGTGAAAAGAAGGAGAAAACACAATGAGTAAACCAAAATATTACATTACTACAGCCATTGCCTATACATCCGGCAAGCCGCACATCGGTAATACCTACGAAGCTGTTCTGGCAGATGCTATTGCACGTTACAAGAGACAGCAGGGCTATGACGTATTTTTCCAGACAGGAACTGACGAGCATGGTCAGAAAATTGAGCTTAAGGCAGAAGAAGCAGGAGTTACACCAAAGGAATTCGTTGATAACGTATCTGGTCAGATCAGAAATATCTGGGATATGATGAATACATCTTATGATAAATTCATTCGTACAACAGATGAAGATCATGAGAAACAGGTTCAGAAGATTTTTAAGAAAATGTATGCAAAGGGAGATATCTACAAGGGAGAGTACGAGGGAATGTACTGTACTCCATGTGAGTCTTTCTTTACTGAATCACAGCTTGTAGACGGTAAATGTCCGGACTGTGGACGTCCATGCGTGCCTGCAAAGGAAGAGGCTTACTTCTTCAAAATGAGCAAATACGCAGACCGCCTCATCGAGCACATTAAAACCCATCCGGAATTTATTCAGCCGGAATCCCGTAAGAATGAGATGATGAACAACTTCCTTCTTCCGGGACTTCAGGATCTGTGTGTATCCAGAACCTCTTTCAAATGGGGAATTCCGGTAGACTTCGATCCGAAGCATGTTGTATATGTATGGCTTGATGCCCTGACCAACTATATCACCGGAATCGGCTATGACTGCGATGGCGACAACAAAGATCTGTTTAACAAGATGTGGCCGGCAGACCTTCATCTTATTGGAAAAGATATCATCCGTTTCCATACTATTTACTGGCCGATTTTCCTGATGTCTCTGGATCTGCCTCTTCCGAAGCAGGTATTTGGCCATCCGTGGCTGCTTCAGGGCGATGGCAAAATGAGTAAATCCAAAGGAAATGTTATCTATGCAGACGAGCTGGTAGACTTCTTTGGTGTTGATGCTGTTCGTTATTTCGTGCTTCATGAAATGCCATTTGATAACGATGGCGTGATCACCTGGGAACTGATGGTAGAGCGCATGAATTCCGAGCTTGCAAATACACTTGGAAATCTTGTAAACCGTACTATCTCCATGTCCAACAAATACTTTGGCGGTGTGGTTGAGAATAAAGGTGCAGCTGAGCCTGTAGATGAGGAGCTGAAGAGCTTTATTCTTTCTGTACCGGCTAAGGTAGAAGCAAAGATGGAGAAGCTTCGTGTGGCAGATGCCATTACAGAAGTATTTACAATCTTCAAGCGCTGCAACAAATATATTGATGAAACAATGCCATGGGCACTTGCAAAGGATGAGTCCAAGCAGGATCGCCTTGCAACCGTTCTTTACAATCTGGTTGAGGGTATCTGCATGGGAACGACTCTTCTTGAGTCCTTCATGCCTGAGACAACCAAGAGAATTCTTGGCCAGCTGAATGCTTCCGAGAGAACTCTGGAGGATCTGAATACATTTGGTCTTTATCCGTCAGGAAATAAGGTAACAGACAAACCGGAAATCCTTTTTGCCCGCATGGATATTAAAGAGGTTATGGAAAAAGTAAATGAGCTTCATCCGGCGAAGGAAGAGCCAAAGGAAGAAAAACCTGAAGAGAAGGTTGTAGATATTGAGGCGAAGCCGGAGATCACATTTGATGATTTTGAGAAGCTTCAGTTCCAGGTTGGAGAGGTTATTGCCTGTGAGGCAGTGAAGAAGTCCAAGAAGCTTCTTTGTTCTCAGGTTAAGATTGGAAGTCAGGTTCGCCAGATCGTATCCGGAATCAAAGCTTACTATACACCGGAGGAAATGGTTGGAAAGAAGGTTATGGTTGTAACTAACTTAAAGCCTGCTAAGCTTGCCGGAATCTTAAGTGAAGGAATGATTCTTTGTGCAGAAGACGCTGAGGGAAATGTATGCGTAGTCAGCCCTGAGAAAAACATGCCTGCAGGATCTGAAATCTGCTAAGCACTTTTTATTCATGGCTTAATATTCACTGTAGTAGTACCAGGGGCAGAAGGCTGATTTTTGCTCCTGGTATTCTGCTATTCACAAGAAAATATTAGTATTGTTATAGGAAAATATATGGAAAATAAATTAAGTCATTTTGATGAAAACGGTAATGCAGTTATGGTAGATGTATCGGACAAACCGATTACCCACAGAACTGCTGTTGCAACAGGCTCGATCCGGGTAGGCGCTGAAATTATGGAACGACTGACAGAAGGCACTGTAGCCAAAGGTGACGTTCTTGGGGTTGCCAGAGTAGCCGGGATCATGTCTGTGAAGCACACCTCCGATTTGGTTCCAATGTGCCATCCTCTTCCTGTTACCAAATGTACTGTGGAATTTGAACTGGAAAAAGAAAAAGGAATCATCCGCACATTCTGTACTGTGAAGACAGACGGAAAAACCGGTGTGGAGATGGAAGCTCTCACAGGTGTACAGGTAACCCTTCTCACTATTTACGATATGTGCAAAGCCATTGACAAGCATATGGTGATGACAGATATTCATCTGGTGGAGAAAACCGGCGGCAAGAGCGGGGATTTTCTCTTTGAAAAAAATTAGTGCTATACGAGGAGGCTGAATAGATGAAACGAGTAGCAATTATTACATCCAGTGATATGGGGTATCAGGGAAAACGAGAAGATTTAAGTGGCCCTGCCATTAAAGAAATTGTGGAAAGGGAGGGTTATCAGGTTGTGTCCATGGACATTCTGCCGGATGACCGTTCTATGCTTTCCAAGAGAATGGCGGAAATTGCAGACAAAAACCAGGCAGAACTGATTCTGACTACAGGCGGTACCGGCTTTTCCCCAAGAGACGTTATGCCGGAAGCCACAGAAGATGTAACCGAGCGCAAGGTTCCGGGAATTCCGGAAGCTATTAGAGCCTACAGTATGACCATCACAAACCGCGCTATGCTTAGCCGTGCCACAGCCGGAATCCGTAAACAGACCCTGATCATCAACCTTCCCGGAAGCCCTAAAGCAGTAAAGGAAAGCCTGGAATATATTATCGGGGCACTGGGCCACGGAATTGAGATTATGACCGGAGAAGCCGGAAATTGCGCAACTATGAGGCCGCAGAATTGAGGTAAACTATGATTTTTGATACACATGCACATTATGATGATGAGGCATTTGACGAAGACAGAGATCAGCTTCTTTCCTCCATGAAGGACGGAGGAGTAGGATGTATTGTAAATGTTTGCGCTTCTGCCGGGGGATTTGATGGAACTCTGAAGCTGATGGAGGCTTATCCCTTTGTTTACGGAGCCGTTGGTGTTCACCCGGATGATGCCGAAATCATGACTCAGGATACTCTGGACGAAATCCGCAGGCTTTCCCATATGGAGAAAATGGTTGCCATTGGGGAAATAGGACTGGATTATTACTGGCACAAAGAAGAGAAGGAACATCACCGTCAGCAGGAAATGTTTCGCGCACAGATGGACATTGCAAGAGAGGAAAAGCTTCCCTTCATGATTCACAGCCGTGATGCAGCCGAAGACACCTTGAATATTGTCCGCGACTATATGAAAAAAGACATGTCCGGCGGAATTATCCATTGCTTTTCCTACAGTAAGGAAATTGCAGCCGAATACCTGAAAATGGGGCTTTATCTTGGTATTGGCGGTGTTCTCACCTTTAAAAACGCCAAAAAACTAAAAGAAGTAGCCGCACTGGTTCCCCTTTCTCAAATTGTTCTGGAAACCGACTGTCCTTATATGTCCCCTGAACCCTACCGCGGTAAACGCAATTCCTCCCTCAATCTTTCCTATGTAGCTAAGACTCTTGCTGCAATCAAGGGAATCACTCCGGAAGAGGTCATTGCAGTAACGGAAGAGAACGCAAAAAGGTTATTGTTCAGGTAAGATTATAGACATAGTGCATTCTAATGCTGTTCTTTACAAGATAAGGCTGGAAAACAGGTGATTCATCTGCCATGTTTTCCAGCCTTTTTGATAATAGTTATTTGGTGCCGAAAATTCTGTCTCCTGCATCGCCAAGTCCCGGACAAATATAAGCTCTCTCATTCAACTCTCTGTCCAGATGACCAACATAAATCTGCACATCCGGATGAACCTCATGAAGTCTCTTTAATCCTTCAGGAGCAGCAATTACAAACATACACTTAATGCTCTTACCGCCATGCTGCTTAATGAAATTCACAGCTTCAATTGCAGAGCCGCCTGTAGCCAGCATCGGATCCACCATAACGATAAGACGCTGATCAATGGGATCCGGAAGCTTGCAGTAATACTCGTGCGGTTCGTGAGTTACAGGATCACGGTAAAGTCCGATATGACCGATCTTAGCAGAAGGAACCAGTGTAGTAATACCGTTCACCATACCAAGACCTGCACGAAGAACAGGAACAACAGCCAGCTTCTTACCGGAAATCATAGGAGTCTTGCAGGTCTCAATCGGAGTCTCAACCTCTACATCCTCAAGGGGAAGATCGCGGAGAGCCTCAAAGCCCATGAGAACTGCGATTTCCTCAATCAGTTTACGGAATTCATTTGTTCCGGTCTCCTTATTGCGAAGAATAGAAATCTTATGCTGGATCAGCGGATGATCCATAATAAAAACATTATCCATATCTGAAAAATTTGACATGATTAAAAACCTCCGTCGTGTGCTAATATTGTCATTGCCCTATGCAATAACAAAATCCCCATTGGGAATACTGATAAAATGATACCGTACTTTAAGTAGAAAGTCAATGATTGTAAAAACTTGTCACATCTCGTATACTAATGATACCAGTGTCAAAAGGTCAAAAAGCCGTTCGTGCTTGCACGATAAGGCGTTTGAACTTGGGACACGCCAAATATGAGAAAGTAGCGATTTACGTAGTAAATCAGCGGATTTCGAATATTTGGAGGATTGCGGGAGCAGCGTAGCTGCGTAGCAATCCGGGGAGCAAATGAGTGTCAAAAGACCTTTTGACACTCATGTCATACTAATATAAGTTCATATTGGTATTTTTTATACTGATATAAGGGAAAAGGAGGAGCTTTATTATGAAGTTCAGAGTAGAAGGCATTTATGATGCCAAGAAGCTGGGAATTCCGCAGATGCT
>CAKRKL010000084.1 GCA_934358405.1 uncultured Blautia sp. | reverse complement strand
CTTCCAGCTCCGATAATAGTAATTTTGCTGCTCATAATAAACTCCTTTCATGGGGTTTGTGGGATTATACCGTCTTTTCCCTGGAATTTGTTTGTTTTTCCGTGGGATTTAGTGGTTTTCCCTGTGTGATGCCCTTTGTTTTTTGTTTATTTTTTAACAATCACATTTAGAAAAAAAGCGGTTTAAACTTTATTTTCTGCCTTGCGACATGGCCTAACCCAGAAATACAGACGTAATCCTGCTCTGTTTTCCTGGGTTAAGTCATGTCACATTGTGTTTTTTTACAAACTTTTTCAACAAAGGACTTTTCCCTCTTTGTCTCCGCATAAAATATTGGTTTTTCTCCGCTTTATTTAAAATACCACAATGACAATCTTTTAACAACATGTTTTTGAATTTTTTTATCATTTTTAAGTGGTTCTACATATTATACAAATTTACAAGGTAGTTTTTGGTTGTTTTGTTAAAAGCCTCTCCGAAAGATAATTGCTATCGGAGAGGCTTTCTCAGAATCCAACTCTATTGCTGCGTCAGCAGAATCAGAGGGCGTATAATTTTATAATGTTCTTCAGATTCTCAACTGCGTAGTCCATGCCTTCTGCTGTAATATGCTCACAAGGACCGTGGAAAGCGTAGCCGCCGGTACCAAGATTTGGACAGGGAAGCCCCATAAAGGAAAGGCGGGCACCGTCAGTACCGCCGCGGATTGCAACGGTCTTTGGATTCAGGCCGGACTGCTGTACTGCTTTTTTCGCATTTTCGATCAGATGCATGCAAGGCTGGATTTTTTCTTTCATATTGCGGTACTGTTCCTTAATAGTAAGAGTGACCGTTCCTTCGCCATATTTTTCATTGAGCAGCTTTGCAATGTGCTTCATCATCTCCTGACGACATGCAAACATTGCGCTGTCATGATCACGGATGATATATTCCAGATTTGCCTCTGATACATCACCCTTCATTTCGCAAAGATGGAAAAAGCCTTCATATTCTTCTGTATTAGAAGGAGTATCTCCTGCGGGAAGCATACTGTTAAACTCCATGGCAACCAGAGCTGCATTAATCATGGTGTTTTTGCTGCTGCCTGGGTGTACGGAAAAGCCCTTGATTTTCACCTTGGCTCCTGCTGCATTAAAGTTCTCGTACTCAATCTCATTTTCAGCTCCCCCATCTACTGTATAGGCAAAATCAGCGCCAAAGCCTTCCACATCAAAAAAGTCAGCACCTCTTCCAACTTCCTCATCCGGAGTAAAGCCAATACAGATTTTTCCATGCGCAATATTCTCCGTAATGATCTGTTCCGCCATGGTCATAATTTCGGCTACTCCCGCTTTGTCATCTGCACCAAGAAGAGTGGTGCCATCTGTAGTGATCAGTGTTCTTCCTTTCAGATTGGCCAGATGAGGAAAATCCTTCTGGGTAAGAACATATTCGCTTTCCCCAAGCTTTATATCCGTTCCATCGTAATCAGGTATGATCTGAGGATTCACATTTTCTCCTGAAAAATCAGGTGCTGTATCCATATGGGCAATAAATCCCAGTGCCAGCTTATTCTCCAGACCCGGTGTTGCCGGAATCACTCCATAAACATAGCATTTATCATCAATACGCACATCCTGCACTCCAATGTCTTTCAGTTCCCCGGCCAACTGATTGCCAAGATCAAGCTGGCGGCTTGTGGATGGCACATTTTCTTGCTCTTCCTCACTTGTGGTATATACTTTTACATAATTTAACAAACGCTCGTATGCACGCATTTTCCCTTCTCCTTTTCACTTCCGGATCAGGCAAGTACCTGTACTGGCATTTACCTGATTCGGTTAAATAATCTTACAATTCTTCCAATTTTTCAAGCTCGCCCCCAAATGAAGTATCCATGCATTCCTCAAATGCAGCTTCCTTCTTCATTCTATCTAATGCTGCTCCTGCCTTCTTTACAGTCTGTACGGTTCCGGCTCCTGCTATACATCCTCCAGGACAGGCCATTCCCTCAAGCAGATAACCATTATATTTTCCGGCCTTTGCAGCCATCATCATTTTTTTACATTCCTGCAGACCATTGGCGCTGACAACCTTTACTTCTCTGTCCGGGTCCATGCGTTTCACAGCCTTAACTACAGCTGCTGCAACACCTCCGCTGACAGCAAAGCCACGACCGTCACTGCTTGCCTGTGAAAGAGGCTCTTCCTCAGGAATACTTCCGAAATCAACGTCCTTAGCTTCAAACATCCCCTGTACTTCCTCAAAGGTAAGTACAAAGTCTACATAGCTTCTGATAGTCTTACGGCTTGCCTCCAGCTTCTTGGCAGCACACGGACCCACAAAAACAATCTTGCATTCCGGTTCCTGCTGCTTTAAAAGTCTTGCAGTGAGTACCATAGGAGTCAGTGCCATGGAAATACAGTTCGCATACTGAGGGAACATTTTCTTTGCCATAACCGACCATGCAGGGCAACAGGAGGTTCCCATAAACGGAATCTTCTTAGGCACTTCCTCCATGAAGTCCTTGGCCTCCTCGATCGTACAAAGGTCTGCTCCAACTGCAACCTCTTTAATATCTGTAAATCCAAGAGCCTTAAAAGCACCTCTAAGCTGTGTGTTTTTCAGCGCCGGCTCAAACTGGCCAGCCACTGCAGGCGCTATGATTGCATAAACCGGAATCTCACTCTTTAATGCCATAATCGTCTGATAGATTTGTCCCTTATCTACAATGGCGCTGAAGGGACAGCTTACCAGACACATTCCACAGGAAACGCACTTGTCATAATCGATTTCAGCTCTTCCATATTCATCAGAATGAATGGCATCCATTCCGCACGCCTTGGCACATGGTCTTTCCTGTTTGATAATTGCATTATAAGGACAGGAATCCAGACATTTACCGCATTTGATGCATTTTTCCTGATCTATCACAGACCTCCCATTCTCCATATGAATGGCATTCTTCGGACAGACCTCCTGACATGGGTGCTCCAGACAGCCCTGACAGCCTTCTGTCACCATCACGCGCTTCTCGGGGCAGGAATTGCAGGCAAATTTAATAATATTAATAAGCGGCGGCTCGTAATATTTCTCTTCAATAAGACTTGCTTCCACCCCTTTGGAAATAGGTGCGTGCTCAGAAACATTGCGCAGCGGCAATCCCATCGCCACGCGCAGTCTTTCGCCCACAATGGCTCTTTCCAGAAAAATACTGTCACGGTATGTCGCAATTTCTCCTGGAAGAATCTTATATGGAAGCTCGTCCATTTCCTTTTCAATATTGCCCTCATAAGCAAGACGGGCAATTTCAGTAAAAATCTGGTGTCTGATTTTAGTCTTTGATGAGTATAGTCCTCTCATTCTCATTTCTCCTTCGTCTGTAAGTTGTGCACCAGCCAGATTTTACCGCATTCAATCCAACTGCTTTTATTATAAGGTTTCAGATTTAAAATTCCTTTTGAATCTTATTTTATGCCTCCGCTCATATGAGATGTTCAGGGTGAATTTCTCTTTTCCCTGCATCTTCCTATATCATACACAAAAATCAGTAATTATTCAAATGTCTTTGCAACTTCCTCCAGATATTCTGTGATTGGCAGATGCTGCGGGCAATGCTCCTCACATTGTCTGCATCCCACACAGTCAGAGGCTTTTCCATGTCCTTCTTTTTCTGTGCGGTCTTTGTAGGTGGATTTAGCAGAAGCAATCTGCCCTTCTCCAAACATACTGATCCGGTTCAACAGTTTAAAGTAGTCCGGGATTGCAATTTTCATTGGACATCCGTCTGTACAATAACGGCAGCCTGTACACGGCACCTTTTCTTTGGATTTGATAATTGCTGCTGATCTGGCGACCAGGTCTTTTTCCTCATTAGAAAGTGGGGTGAAATCCTTCATATAGGAAAGATTGTCCTCCACCTGCTGCTCATCGCTCATTCCGCTAAGCACCATAAATACCTTCTCCTGTGATGCAGCAAAACGGATTGCCCAGGAAGCCACTGACATTTCCGGTCTTGCGTCCTTCAGAAGCTTTTTGGCCTCAGCCGGGACATTGGCAAGCATTCCACCTTTAATCGGTTCCATAACCAGAACCGGCTTATTATGTTTCACACAGACTTCGTAGCATTTGCGAGACTGTACTTCTGAATCCTCCCAGTCTGCATAGTTCAGCTGAAGCTGTACATATTCCATTTCCGGATGTCTTGTCAGAATATTATCCAGCACCTCAGCCTTATCATGGAAAGAAAATCCAACATGCTTTACAAGGCCCTTGGCCTTCCTTTCCAGCATAAAATCGAATGCACCCCACTCTTCTGCCTGTTTCGCAGCACCTTCATCCAGTGCGTGGAGAAGATAGTAATCGAAATATTCTACACCACAATTTTCCAGCTGTTTTTCAAAAAATCCAGGCATTTCAGAAGCTTCCTTCATCATAAAAAGAGACAGCTTATCTGTGATCGTATAAGCTTCCCTTGGATAGCGCTTTGCCACTGCTTCGCGAAAGGCCTGCTCGCTGTTCCCACTGTGATAGCATGCTGCTGTATCAAAATAAGTAAAGCCTTCTTCCAGAAAGCGATCCGCCAGATGACAGACTCTTTCTATATCTACTTTACTGTTATCCGGTTTGTCTGCTGCCGGAAGTCTCATAAGTCCAAAGCCTAATTTTTTTACACTCATTTTTTTCTCCTTTTCACAACAAAATATAGCTGTTCAGTACTTTTATTTTGCACATTTTGAAGAAGTATGTCAATATGCCGTTTTTAAATTCTTTGATACGCCAAAGACCCCGCTGCAAGCAGCGAGGTCTTTGCTTTTGGATTATATTCTCATCCACCGATCTGGCAGTCCAGGTCACAGACAGAGTGAACTGCCTTTTTCAGAAGCTCCATATGCTCCGGTTCCGGAGGAAGAATCTGAGAAAGCTTATATACTCTTCCTAACCAGTCATATTTATCCTGTCCAAGACGGTGATACGGAAGAAGGTGTATTTTCTTAACTCCAGGTAAAGTAGCCGCGAAAGAAGCAATGGACTTAATTTCTTCCACGCTGTCATTAAAGGTTGGAATAACAGGAACACGGATCACCAGATTGGTCTGCCCGGATAATGCAACCCTTCTGGCATTCTCAAGTGCCAGTCCGTTAGGCTTGCCGGTAAACTGTTCATGCTTTGCCTGATTGGTATGCTTGATATCCATCAGGTAAGTATCCAGATAGGGCAAAACCATCTCAATATTTTTCCAGGGAACACATGCCATGCTCTCGATGGCAGTGTTGATTCCCCGCTCCTTGGCAGCACGGAGAAGGTCACGGGAAAACTGAGGCTGGCAAAGACATTCCCCTCCGGAAAGAGTCATTCCGCCGCCGGAGCGATAATAATAAGGGCGATCCTTCTCAACCACCTCTATCATTTCACGTACTGTCACATCCCGTCCCATTGTTTTCACACCGTCCGGTGTCTTCATAGTCTGAATCTTGTATTCCTGGGATTCCGGATTACAGCACCATTGACACCGCAGTACACAGCCCTTCAGGAACACGATGGTACGGATTCCGGGACCGTCATGGATGGAATAACGCTGGACGTCAAATACCCGTCCTGTGGTATCTAAATATTCCATAGATTTCTCCATTTTGATTTTACATTTTAGAAGCCCTGCTCAGTTCTTCGGATAATATCATCCTGAAGAGACTTGGACAATGTAGTGAACAGTGCGCTATATCCAGCCACACGTACAACCAAATGCTTATAATTCTCCGGATGCGCCTGTGCGTCAAGAAGAGTCTCTCTGCTTACAACATTGAACTGCATATGCATTCCCTTCTGATCAAAGTAAGAACGGATCAGTGCCACAAACTTCTCAAGTCCCTCTCTGCCTGACAATGCAGATGGATGGAACTTCTGATTGAACAGAGTACCATTGGATACAATAAAATGATCCAGCTTGGCAACAGAGCTTGCAGCTGCTGTCGGTCCGTTTACATCCTTGCCTGCTGACGGGGAAACACCATCCGCAACAGGTGTATGTGCATATCTGCCGTCCGGAGTCGCACCAGTCTGTCCGCCCAAAGGTACATTTGCAGATACCGGATAAAGTCCGGCCTGATACTGACCGCCTCTTGGATTCTTGAAATTCTGAAGAGGTCTTGTATAAGTATATGCCACATCTCTTGCAAAGTAATCCACTTCCGGAAGATCATTTCCGAACTTTGGAACCTCAGCGATCATGTCGTGGATTTCCTGATATCTTGCCATCTTCTCAGGTGACATCTGGGCATTCATAACAGATTTCAGAACAGCAGCTGCTGTGTCTGCATCTACCTTAGCACCGCTTTCTGTCATCTCTCTTAAGATACCGGTAGTGATATCTCTTACAGACTGCTCGTCCAGACCCTTGCCATAATTCCATGCAAGAGCTTCCTTCAGCTCTTCCATTGTGAACTTCTTCTCCTGGTAAACCAGCTGGCGGATTGCATACAGGGAGTCTGCCATGTTGGCAATACCAAAGCCCTGTGGACCTGTAAAGTTATAAACAGCGCCACCTTCCTGAACGGTCTTTCCGTTTTTGATGCAATCATCGATCATACTGGAAAGGAATGGAAGCGGGCAGCGTTTCGCATGGGCAACGTCGATAGCGTTGTCTGCATTTACAAGCAGGGAAATGCAATATTCCATCTGCTTCTTATAAGCATCGTAAAACTCATCAAATGTTTCCATCCTGGTGACATCTCCGGTAGGAATTCCTACCATCTCACCCTGGTCCATACCATTTGCAAATACAAGCTCAAGCGGACGGCACATGTTAAAGAATGCTGCATCATGCCATCCCTCTGTCTTACCTGCCTTCTGCGGCTCAACACATCCGATGATATTATATTCACGAGCATCAGCAAGGGAGAGTCCTCTGTTCTGTAATGCAGGAATAATTACTTCATCATTGTAATATGCCGGAAGTCCGATACCGGTTCTGGTCAGCTCAGCAGCCTTAATCAGAAGGTCATGCGGAGAGCCGTTCCATACACGGATGGAAAGTGACGGTGCCGGAAGATGTACATGCATGGATGCCTCAATGCACATAAAGGAAAGGTCATTGGTCACATCCTCGCCATCCTTGTTCTGACCGCCTACGATCAGATTCTGGAAAAGGCTGTAGCCTGCAAATCCTTCTGCAGAAGCTGCATCACGAACCTTGTTAAGATCGTTTAATTTCACCCAGATGCAGTCAAGAAGTTCCTGTGCTGCTGTTCTGGTGATCACGCCACTTTCAATATCCTTTTTGTAGTAAGGATACATATACTGGTCGAAGCGTCCCGGTGAGATGGAATGTCCGCTGGACTCCATCTGAAGAAGCTGCTGTACAAACCAGAAGGACTGACATGCTTCCCAGAAGCTGGTTGCTCCCTTAGCCGGTACCTTGCTGCAGTTGGATGCAATTACAAGAAGCTCTGCTTTACGCTGTGGGTCTGTACATTTCTGCGCCATCTCAAGTGCAAGCTTCGCGTATCTTGCAGCATAGTCCATAACAGCCTGACAGCTGATAATAACTGCCTCCAGGAAACGAGAGCGCTCTGCATAATCTCCATCACCAACCTGGCATCTATCCAACTCTGCCTGTGCTTTCGCCATAATACCTTCGTAGCCGATTTCAAGAACTTCCCAGTATTTTACGGTAACATGTCCTACACCATTATAGAAATAGTTTCCAGGTGTAAAAATATTGTGGTCAATGGCACGGATTGCTTCCGGTGCCATATACGCGGTAGCAAGCTCGCTTGTGGTCTTGCCCTTCCAATACTTATGTACCTCGCGAAGATCCGCCTTGGCCTGCTCGGAAATATAGAATGGATCCGCAGTTCTGGTCTCTACGGTGTCCAGCTCATCTTCCAGCCACTGGAATGAAAATTCCGGGAAGGTCTGGCAGCCTCTCGGAGCAATGGAATTGCTTCCCACAATCAATTCTTCATCCCGAATAATGATCGGAATGTTCTTTAAAATGTGGGCAAAGGCTTTCGCTCTTCTGGTAATGATCGGCTGGTCTTCAGTCTCTTTATAAGACTCTGTGATCAGCTTGGCTCTGTAAGATTCAATCTCCGGCATCTTAGCATAGAGATGATCTACCAGTCTGGTGATTCTGGAAGATTTGGGAATCTCACTTGTATTGTATTTTTCCATGGTTCTCCTTTCTCATGGAAGTCCCGGACTCTGTAAAGCTATACGCAATCCCAGCCCCGGCAACATGAATATCCTCCGTTCCATGACATAAAATTCTATGTTCATTATACGTCATCCGCCATAAAGTGTCAACAAGATTCAACATTACTTTTGTTGTTTTTGTTGGTGTTTTTGGTTTGTTTTTGTGGTTTTTCGTTGTTTTTAATCAATTTAAAACAGCCATGCCGGTTTTTATTGGCACAGCTGTTTTTCTATTGGCATATGTAAATACTTAAAATGTGCTTAAAAAGCATTCTGTCTTAATGGCATCCACCGCAGCTTCCGCAATTTCCATTGCAGCCTTTCCCATTTTTTTTATCTTTTCGGATGCTTCTTATGGCAAGACCTGCAATTACTACTACAATAGCGCCTACAACTACTGTTCCC
>CAKRKL010000083.1 GCA_934358405.1 uncultured Blautia sp. | reverse complement strand
TCCTGATAAAACTTAATCATTCTTGAAATTGATGTTTTATCAAATCCCGAACCATACTCCTGTTCCAGCCGTTTACTAACTTCTGCAACAATCTTTTTTCCATACTCAGGCTTGTTATTTCCAGTTTATATATGATACTTACAATTCCATTTCGCATGTGATAAACTATTACTATCCATATGGATACCTCCTTTGTTAAATAATGCGGTTGGCGAACCTAACATTATTATAGCACTGGAGGTTTTATACTGTAAGCTGAAGCAACTTCAACCACCCGCACAGCAGGTGGTTTATTTGTTTTCCAAAGTTCCGTTTTTCGGATCAACGAAAAACTCCACAATGTAAAACAGGGCCTTGCCCTAACAAAAAAGAGCAGACAATGGGATTTTTCAGACCCCTTTGTCTGCTCTTTGCACAAAAATTTATATGCGGTATTATAGCGTGAGATTGTTTTATGGTCAAGATGTTTTTTGTGAAATTTTTATGCAGCATTAAATGCCATAAACTGCTTCCAGCAATCTGAGACCTGTTTTGGTTTTAAAAAGCTTCCGCTTTGTGTTGCTGATATTGCCCTCTGAATAGCCAGATTCATCTGCATTTACCAGGTAGTCTGCTTCCAGAAGGATCTGGTAGTCAATGCCGTCAATACCGATTAAGGTGTGATGATGTCCCACCAGAAAAACAACCCGTTTCTTGATTTCTTCCGGCAGATCTGTGTCTTTTAGAAACTCTTCCGCTAACAGAATGCCTTCTTTTTCCTGGTATTTCCCATTGGTGTTTCCGTATTTTTCCCTGCAAAGAGGGCAGGCAATGTCATGGACGATTGCTGCAGTTTCAACGGTAATCAAATCCTTCTCAGAAACATTTTCACTTTCCGCGATGGTTTTGGCGTAGGTGTATACTTTCATAAAATGATTGATGTCATGTCTGTTTCCATTGGAAAACTGAATCATTTTTACCATAATATCAGATGTATTTGTACTCATAGCTGGCCTCCTTGTATTCTCTTCAGGTATTATAACACAGATCCGGTATCCATCAATGGTAAAACTTCCCCAGACACAGTCTATGTCGCCGCTTTCTACCAGTTCCTTTTTCTCTTCCCAGTTGATGTAGGAAAAAACAGGCTCATAGCCCATACACCCGAAAACAGCAGTGCTTACAAAAAATGTTTGCTCTATTATAACTTACTGCTGAATTTCATGTCAATTTCATATTATTGATAAAGTTAAAATTTTTTCCGGCAGGAAGCAACAATCTTTTTCTTTGCAAATAAAAATCTTTTTTGCAAAAACATATTGAAAATTATTTTCAACTGTGATACCCTGTGTTCTAGTGTGTTTCCACACAATACGAATGGCCGTCACTGCCGTACATTTCTGGCACGGTGTATTCGTAAACTCAGGAGAGTCTCTTCAAAAAATAAATGGAAGAGCGCCGAAGGTGTACGCAGCATGTATCATGCTGTTAATCTCTCAGGCAAAAGGATGGAGGAAAGAGAACATGTTTACACAAATCAACAACTTTATCACCTGGTTTGACGGAGTAGTCTGGGGACTTCCGTTAATCATTCTGATCCTGATCACAGGATTCCTTTTAACCGTTCGGTTAGGCTTTTTACAGGTAAGACATCTTGGAAAAGCACTGAAATTCATGGTACGAAATGAAGAAGGCGGGGAAGGTGAGGTTACAAGCTTTGGTGCTCTTTGCACAGCTTTGTCAGCTACCATCGGAACCGGAAATATTGTAGGTGTTGCTACTGCTATCGCAGCCGGCGGACCGGGAGCCTTATTCTGGATGATCGTTGCCGCATTCTTCGGAATGGCAACCAAATACGCAGAAGGTCTTCTTGCAATCAAATACCGTACCATTGATAAAGAAGGCCATGTACTTGGCGGACCTTTCTACTACATTGAAAACGGTATGGGAAAGCAGTGGAGATGGCTTGCAAAGATCTTCGCATTTTTCGGAGCAGGAGTTGGTCTTTTCGGAATCGGTACTTTTACACAGGTAAACGGTATTGCTTCTGCAGTGAAGAACTTCTTTGATCCGGATACCGTTCACACCGTTTCCCTTTTCGGAAATACATATTCCTGGGCAACTGTTATCGCCTGCCTGATTCTTACTTTATGTGTAGGACTTGTAGTTCTTGGCGGTATCCAGCGTATTGCTAAGGTATCCCAGATTGTTGTACCGTTTATGGCAGTTCTGTACGTAGTACTTGCGCTGATCATTGTCATCACAAATATTACAGCTGTTCCGGCAGCAATCGTTACGATCGTAAAAACAGCATTTAACGGAAGTGCCCTTGCAGGCGGTGCCATGGGAACCATGGTTGTTGCAATGCAAAAAGGTATTGCCCGCGGTATTTTCTCCAATGAATCCGGTCTTGGAAGTGCTCCTATTGCTGCTGCAGCAGCTCAGACAAAGGAACCTGTTCGTCAGGGTCTCGTTTCCATGACAGGTACTTTCATTGATACCATCGTAATCTGTACCATGACAGGTCTTTCCATCGTCATTACAGAAACCTGGAACACTGGACTTGAAGGCGTCGCTATTACCACAGCAGCATTCCAGAAAGGACTTCCTTTCCCGCCACAGTTCGCTTCCTTTGCACTTATGCTGTGCCTGGTTTTCTTCGCATTTACCACCATCCTTGGATGGGATTATTATGGCGAAAGATGCCTTGAGTATCTGTTTAACCGCAATATGACAGCTGTAAAAACCTACCGCTGGTTATATATTCTCTGTGTATTCTTTGGACCGTACATGACAGTTGCAGCTGTTTGGAATATTGCAGATATCTTCAATGCCCTAATGGCATTCCCGAACCTAATCGCACTGCTTACTTTAAGCGGCGTAGTGGTAAAGGAAACAAAGGATTTCTTTAAAAGACATAAAAATTACCAGTTTTAAAATAAAAAAAGCTCCTGCCAGCTGATGCTTTTAGCCACTGGCGGGAGTTTTGTTTTACAATGAATTCGGATTAAACAAATCGCTTATGCTGTCTCCGTTTCTGTGAATTCCATCTACGGAAAATTCAGCCCATTCACCAATATTCGTAGCGTGATCTCCGATTCTTTCGTAATATTTTGAAATCATAAGAAGATCAAGAACCTCATCACTGGAATACCCCATACGATTCATATCCAAAGCTTTTCTTATCTGATTAAAAAGATTATCCAGCAGATCATCACTGTCGATTACCTTTTTAGCCAAATCGCTTTTCTCTTCTACGTAAGCTGTGACACTGTCATTTACCATATGCATTGCATGCTCAGCCATTTCCTGAAGAGGAATCGCAGTAACCGGAACATGTACACTTCCTGTAAGCATAATTTCTGCAATATCTGTAGCCTGATCTCCGATTCTTTCCATATCTGTAACCATCTTAAGGGCTGCTGAAATCTTTCTCAGATCCGTTCCTACCGGCTGCTGTTTCAAAAGCAGCTGCATACAAAGTGCTTCAATATTATGCTCTTTATCATCAATTTCTTTCTCAATTTTTCCAATTTCTTTTGATGCTGTTTCGCGAATTTCCACACTTGCCAGAAGCTGACAGGTTTTCATAATTGCCTGTCCGCACAGATTTCCCATTTCCATGATTTCATCTGAAAGTCTGGCAAGCTTTGCATTATATAAATCTCTCATATCAACCGAACCTCCCTGTGATATACTCTTCTGTTTTCTTATTCTGTGGTCTTGAAAACAGCTCCGTAGTATCGTTATATTCAATGATCTCACCCAGCAGGAAAAAGGCTGTTTTATCCGAAATACGAGCTGCCTGCTGCATATTATGAGTCACGATCACAATCGTATAACGGTCTTTTAATTCCAATGCCAGATCCTCAATATGAGATGTAGAAATCGGATCCAAAGCAGAGGTAGGTTCGTCCATAAGAAGAACCTCAGGCTCTACTGCAAGAGCTCTTGCAATGCAAAGTCTTTGCTGCTGTCCACCTGACATTCCAAGCGCACTTTTCTTCAGGCGATCTTTTACTTCATCCCAAATAGATGCATTTCGAAGTGCTCTTTCCACAATATCATCCAGCTTTTCTTTGGAATGAATGCCATGTGTACGAGGTCCATA
This sequence comes from uncultured Blautia sp., assembly GCA_934358405.1. Taxonomy (GTDB): domain Bacteria; phylum Bacillota; class Clostridia; order Lachnospirales; family Lachnospiraceae; genus Blautia_A. The sequence goes on along the minus strand of CAKRKL010000083.1, from coordinate 4,543 downwards.
TGCAATATTATCATAAATACTCATAGGGAACGGATTTGGTTTTTGGAATACCATTCCTACACGTTTTCTGAGAAGATTTACATCGATATTCCCATAAATATCTTCACCGTCCAACCGTATATCACCTGTAATCTTACAGCCCTCAACCAGATCGTTCATACGGTTTAATGACTTTAACAAAGTGGATTTTCCACATCCGCTTGGACCGATAAATGCTGTAATTTTCTTTTCCGGAATATCCAGATTAATATTCTTTAAAGCATGGAACTGTCCATAGTACAAATCCATGTTTTCCACATTAATTTTACCCATATTCTCCTTTGAAAAGCATCTCGGCTGCTTTTCTCTGCCTTTCATCATAATTACAAAGTATTATGGCAAGCGGATATAATCCGCTTTGCTGCTTATTTCGTGTCAAGCGGATATTCCAGGTCCGCTTTGCTACTTGCCTGATTCGGTTAAATCACTGACCGTTTGCAGCTTTGCCAAGTCTTTTTGCGCAAAATCCGGAAATCCAGTTCAGTACCAGTACAAAAACCAGAAGGATAACTGCAGTTGCATAAGCCTGATCCATATAAAGACCCTCACTGGAAAGTACATACATATGCACTGCAAGAGTTCGGCCTGAACCCATAAGACTGGATGGAACCTTTGCAACTGCACCAGCTGTGTAAATAAGTGCTGCTGTCTCACCTACAATACGGCCTGTTGCAAGGACCACTCCGGAAAGGATTCCAGGTATGGCACTTGGAAGTACTACCTTAAAAACAGTACGAAGCTTTCCTGCACCAAGTCCAAAGGAGGCTTCTCTGTATGCATCCGGAACACCAAGAAGTGCCTCTTCTGTAGTGCGGATGATCAGAGGAAGGATCATGATTACCAAAGTCATAGCTCCTGATAACAAAGAGTATCCCCAGTGAAGTGCCGTACTGAAAAATAAAAGTCCAAACAGACCAAAAATGATAGATGGAATTCCCTGTAATGTCTCTGTTGTTATGCGAATTATTTTTACAAGCTTGCTTCCTTTTTTTGCATATTCCACCAGATATATTGCTGCAAAAATACCAAACGGCACTGCGATCAAAAGTGATAATAGTGTGATGATCAGCGTGTTAATAAGTGCCGGCATCAGGGATGCATTTTCTGAATTATATTCCAGTGCAAACAGCTCCGGTTTCAGATTTCCTACACCTTTTATCAGAATAAATCCTACCAGGAATGCCATAACTGCCACTGTGATCACAGCTGATAACCACACCAGAAGCCGAAGCACTGCTGAGCCCGGATGATTCTTCCAGTAAGAAGATCTGCTTTTACTCATCTTCTGTCCTCCTTTTCAGGGCTGATACGCATAGGTTGATGATCAGGATAAATACGAACAATACTACACCTGTTGCAATCAGCGCTTCTCTATGAAGGTCAGTCGCATAGCCCATTTCAATCACAATATTTGCGGTCATGGTACGAAGTCCTTTAAACAGTCCTTGTGGCATCCAAGTCTGGTTTCCGGCTACCATAATGACTGCCATTGTCTCACCGATGGCACGACCGATTCCAAGTACAACACCTGCTAACACACCGGATTTTGCTGCCGGAAATACAGTTCCAAACACACTTTTTTCATGAGTTGCCCCAAGTGCCAGTGCTCCTTCATAGTAGCTTGTGGGAACGCTTTTCAAAGCCGGCTCCGCAACTCCTGTAACTGTTGGGAGTATCATAATTCCAAGAAGCACGGAAGCAGTAAGCATTGTGCTTCCATCATGACCTGTAAGCTGACGCAGCAGCGGTACAAATACAGTCAGACCAAAAAATCCATATACAACTGAAGGGATTCCGGCAAGAAGATTTACCATTGCTTTTAATGGAGAATACAACTGCTTTGGACAATAAAATGCAAGAAAAATTGCAAGCAGAAGAGCTGTTGGAACACCAACCACAATGGCTCCTGCTGTTACGTAAATGCTTCCAAGGATAAATGGGAAAATTCCGTAAAGTCCGTTAGATGGTTTCCACTTCATTCCAAACAGGAAATCTGGCAGGCCGATTTTCGCCATTGCCGGAATTCCGTTTGCGAATAAGAAGATACAGATTAATGCAACGGCCAGCACAGAAGTGCAGGCCGCTACAAGGAACACGATTTTCATTACCATTTCATTAATTGATTTCATAAAGTCCGTTCCTTTATTGGGGAAGTTTTTCCAGTTTGCAAGTTCAGATTATTATTTTGCAAGATCTTCCCATGTTGTGATGCTGCCTGTGTAGATATCCTTTACCTGATCGCTTGTAAGCTCATCTACACCACTGTCATTATTTACAATTACTGCAATACCATCCTTTGCAATTACAGTTGCAGTAAGACCAGCCTCAGTTTCGCTGTCTTTTAAGTCACGTGATGCCATACCGATATCGCAGAGTCCGTCAATTGCAGATGTCATACCAGTTGTAGAATCGCTCTGCTGAACCTCAATATCTACTTTATCATTTACTTCTTTATAGCTTTCAGCAAGCTTCTCCATTACCGGAGTTACAGAAGAAGATCCAGCTACTACAACTTTTCCTTCTACATCTGCTGCTTCATATTCTGGTTTATCTCCAACAGAAATGTATCCGTTTTCTTCAATTACAGCCTGTCCGTCAGCACTCATAATGTAATTGATAAAATCCTGTGCTGCTTCGCTTACATCATCCTTTGTTGCAATGTTAAACGGACGAACTACTTTATAATCACCAGACTCAATATTTTCTGCTGTTGCTTCTGCTCCGTCAATTTTTACAGCTGTAACAGTATCATTCAGGGAGCCAAGTGAAACATATCCGATTGCGTTCTCATCCTGAGCTACTGTGCTTAACATAACAGAAGTACTGTTTGTGATTTTAGCTGCCTCTGTAGTGTTGTCTACTTTATTTCCATCTGCATCTTTTTCTTCAATTCCAAACAGTTCAATAAATGCACCTCTTGTACCGGAACCATCCTCTCTGGAACAGATTGTAATATCTCCGGAAGCTGCTGCCATTGCTGTTGTACCCATTGTTGCTACTCCTAATAATGCCGCCATCGCTACTGCTAAACCTTTTTTCATGATTATTTTCTCCTTTTCTTCGCGGTCCTTGTTTTTTTCTCTCTCTCGCGATTACAGTCTGTATATTACCGTCCATATGTAAAATACACTATCCCGGAAAAGTAAAAAAAATGTAAAAAAACAGACCTGTTTCAGATCTGTTTTTTACAATTGTCTTTTTCTTATGGAGCACAGAAAATTTGCCTAATATAAGATTTTCATGTATAATAAAAACATGTATGTGTATAGCCTGTTTCATTATATTAGAAATAATTTTTCATACAGGCTTCAAACTTCCGGAACAAGAATGGAGATTACTATGACTGAAGAACAAACTAAAATGACATGGCTGGATACACCAGATCCACAGAAATTTATTAATAATGCTGCCAAGTTTAATGACCTGATGATGATGTACCGCTGCGCAATTCGTGAGGTACAGACCAAACTTGAAGTACTGGATGACGAATTTTCTGTTGAATATAAGAGAAATCCTATTTCTTTTATTAAGACAAGGATCAAGAAGCCAGAAAGTATTTACCGTAAGCTTCAAAAGCTGGGATATGATTTTACGGCGGAGAATATTCAGGAGTATCTGAATGATGTTGCAGGAGTGCGGGTAGTCTGTGCATTTATTGACGATATTTATACTGTTGCAAACCTGATTGCAGGACAGGATGATATTAAAGTCCTCAAAGTCAAGGACTACATTAAAAATCCTAAGTCCAATGGCTACCGCAGCTATCATATGATTGTAGAGATTCCGGTATTTTTCTCAAAAGGTAAAACACCTATGCGGGTAGAGCTTCAGATTCGTACCAATGGAATGGATTTCTGGGCTACTCTGGAACACCAGCTTCGCTATAAGAAGGGAATTGAGGATCTTCCGGGCTATGATGAGATCAGCGCTGAGCTTCTCCGCTCTGCCCAGGCTGTAATCGAAACGGATAATGAAATGCAGCGAATTAAGAATAAGATTGGGATGTTTCATGATATTTGAGACAGGCTCGATCTGCATAATTTTACGGCAGACAAGATTAATTGTCTGCCGCTACTCTCTCTTGAAATTGAGCCGATACGCTTGTCAAGTGTCCTGCCAAATACATACAATTTGTATTGCAGCGTAGCGGACTGATAAGATTGCTTTATTTCAGCCACACAAACACGCAAAACAGAATGAACAAAAAGGCTGCACCGCCGAAGATCAGACCTACCGTGAGGGATGCTTTGAGGGAAAGCCAGATCATTCCTCTTCGCTCTTCCTTTGTCATAGGCGGATTCTCAAAGGCTGACAGGTTATCCGGCATATCACTTTCCATACCTGGCTCCGGTACCTTTACGTCAAATTCTTTCCTGTGTTTAGATGGATCTCCCGGAAGGATCTGCCACGGTCTTCTGGAATTCCAGGGCATACCATCCACATCCATTTTTGCAACTGTGTAATCCGGTAATTCTTCTTTTTTCTTCTTTCCCATGATAGAACC
>CAKRKL010000082.1 GCA_934358405.1 uncultured Blautia sp. | reverse complement strand
AATACTTTTTTCTTCATTGTTTACAGCCTCCTTCTTTCTTTTTCCTTTTTTTATTTTTCACTGTTAGCATTGATGACTGCGCATCAATAACTTGCTTTATTTATACCACATTCCAAGCCAAAATGCACCAAACATATTTGCTTTTAGCCATACTTTTTACACATTCTGTCCATTTTCACCAGTTTTATCATGTCTATCTTAGTGCTTTTTGACAATCAGACAGAAGTAGGCTGACATTTTTTAAAATCGCTGGGTGATACGCCAAATGCACGTTTGAAGGCACGTCTGAAAGAGTAGTCACTGCTGTAGCCTACCTGTTCTGCAATATCCTTAACCGCTGCTCCTTTTTTCAGAAGCTCACATGCACTGGCAAGTCTTCGCTGCTCCAGATAGCTGCTGAAGGACATTCCAAAGCATACCTTAAAATCATTATAAATTCTCCGCTCCGGTTCTCCCAGCCACTCTGCCAGTATCGAAAGATTTAATGTTGGATCTCCATAATTCTCTTCAATATAATCCGCCACCTTTTGCTTATCTATGCAAACCTGACTTTCATCCCGCTCTCTTGCAGCTTCTTCCCAGAATACACCAACCTTCCGCATCATAGCAAAAATCTCACCTGCGCTATGGGCTTTGGAAGCTGCGGCTGACAGCTCACGACTTTTTGGGCTCTCATTTTCTGTTGGAATACTCCTGAACAGGCAGCCTCTTAACATTTCTACAGTATGCCGGTATATATAGGAATCAATGCCCTGATACAGGTAAATCTCCTTGATCTGTGCAATCATCTCTTCAATCTGCTGTACGTTTCCGCTTTTCAGAAGACTGATCAGCTTCATTTCCATATCAATAGAGAAAAACATAGGTTGTTCTATAATTTTCTCATTTGGCATGTCTTCTGGTAATACAGGCACACAAATCCCCTGGTATCTGGCATATTCACATACCCTTGAAGCAATTTCATATTGTTTTGGAATATCTACGATTTCTTCTGCAATGCCGCTGACTCCTATATATCCTTTTGCGTTCAGCCGGCTATGCAGTTCAAAATTCAGTTTGTTCAGATCATTCTTCAGCTCTTCTCTATTAATATCTGTTTTTTCATGGACCAAAAGCACACTGGACAACTCACTGACCCGATAAATCCAGATATTCCAGGGAAGTGTATTACGAATCATCTCATTAACAGCTTCCTGAAATGTGTCACGGTTCATTCTGATATCCGACTCTGCCTGGAAGGGATCTTCAAGCTCAATGGTAACAACGCTATAATTTTTATCATCCAGCGGGAACTGCACAGCTGCAGCACTTTCCAGAATTTCTTCTTCAGATTTGTAGTTTCCATATAAAACCTTACGCAAAACCGCCTGCTTCAGCATTTGTTCCTGCTTTTCAACTGTATTATGGAGATGATCCACCTGATTCAGAAAAATCCCGAAATTTTTCCAGAAACCAGTTCCTCCAATCCCATTTTGGGTGATACGCTCCTGAAGGCTGTAGCACTCTTCTACAACTCCCTTGCCTCTGTACCAGTATCCAAAACAGATCAGCACACCAATAAGAATGGCTGTTACGCATAAAGCAATACTTACATATCTGATAATTCCGATTCGCTGATAAAGCACCTCATTTGGAATTGCTGCTGCCAGCTGCCAGCCGTTATATCCACAATTTATCTGGAAATAAGTAACCTTATCCCCATCTTTTGTGTTTCTCAGTGTATTAAAATTCTGATTTATCAGAGTATTTTCCTGTGAACTGTTTTTGCGAATCTGACAGCTTTCCAGAATATTGCCCTCTACATCCAAAAGTGCCACCATTCCGGTATTGCCGCCAAGTACCGGCTGCATCATTTTAACAATTTTGCTCCAGTCAAGCTCAACAACGATGGCGCATTCCCGATCCCTGATTCCCGGATAAACCATCTGGCAAGGCAAAAGCAGACTGCCTTGTCCCGGATTTTCTTCATAGTAAAATAAGGTTTGATTTTTATCCTGTTCCTTATAAAATTCCTGGAATCGTTCATAGCTGTAAAGGGGAAATCCTTCCAAAGTGGCTGCTCCATGCTCATTCTTCGGCAGCACCTGAGGAATTCGGATAATATAGTCACTATCCGCAATAAGAATGTATACATTCTTTATGGTCTGATTTGTAAGACTGTAATTCGGATAATTACTGGCAATGGTATATTGCTCATAAAATTGCTGAGCATCGTTTTTCCCTTTCATCTGGGAAAGGTAATTCACCAGACGTTTCTCCCGGCTTACATAGTATCCTACATTTTGAGCCATTTTGATTTCCTGATTAAAAGAATTATTCACCTGGGAAAGCGTGCTGGTAATCCGTTCCTTCTGATTATCAATCATGGAATTTCTTGCCATATTATAAATAACCACGGTAGACAAGGAAGGAGCCAACAGTATCAAAAGATAACAGCACAGCAGGCTCAAGGAAACCCTGTTTTTTTTCTTATTCATACATTTCTTTTCCCTGTCAGTCAATTTTTTCATTTCCTTGCTTTTCCTCATTTCCTGTAGTACCATAAATTTATGCACTGCAAAGTAACAGACTTTCATCTTATACAAAGGAGATCCTGCATATGTTCTTTAAAAAACAAAAATCAGAGACAAAACTGCCCTCCGTTTCTGTCCAGGGTCCGGATGGAACCCTTTACGAAGGCCTGCTGAAAGATATTCCATTAAAGGATTCTGTCATTATCCAAAAAAGCATTTATTTTTTTGATGATCCAGAACCCTGCTATATACACCGGGGTGCTGTACGTGTACGTCTCACCCATGAATTGCATGAAGAACTGCTTGCCTCCGGCTCTGCGGCTCCCGGACCCAAAATGTGTGAATATGCTGACTTTGACACAATCACCAAATGCTTCCTGCAATAAACCAGACTGCATACCCCGCAAATAAAGCTGCGTTCAGCAATTTAACTGCTGCCATATGCTCCAGCATAAATTCTGATACCCGCTGCGTTTTTTTCGTTTTATAGATTACAAATAAAATACAGACCGATGGAATGCTCATAGCTGTTACATACACCAGCAGGGTAAAAACAAGCGAAGCAAGCTGTTCCTTTGCACTTTTCAGCAAATACAGAATAGATGCCATATAAATCTGGCCTGTACAAAAAAATTCACCTATAGAAATAGCGATGCCAAGACCAAGCACCAACAGACTGAGAAATATTCCCTCTGCATTCTGCGCACGTTTTAAAAGTGCATGGTTAAAATGGCGCATTTTAGCAGGAAGCTGCATACGCACCTTCCCGTATTCCATTTTTCTGACATTCAGATAATCCAAAAAATTAAGCACTGCTACCATCAGAAACAGTATTGTTACTGCTATTCCCGTTATTTTCCAAAAATTATCCAAAAGCTGTTGGTCAATCTGGGATGCGGCCACGCAAAACAGTATTCCAATGCCAAGATAAGTTACATATTTTCCGATCAGATATAAAATTCCATTTTTTAAAACAGAAGCATGTCCTGTGAGCAATATGGAAAACAGCATTAAAAGCATGGAAATAGCGCATGGATTAAAGCCTGCCAAAAATCCGGCTCCAAACATAACGGGAATGCTGGCAGCCTGTATCTGCTCAGTCCCCTTTACACTCATAAGACTGTTCTTTAGCTCGCCCAAGGTTGCCTGTCCGCTGCTTAGCAGCTCTTCCAGGTTTTCTTCTATTTCTTCTTTTCCAAGAAGTATCTGATCGCCCACAAATACTGCAGGAACTTTGCCTTCCCTATCACTTCTTCCTGCTGTCCGCAGAAGCTCTTTAAACAGAGCCAGATTGTTTTCTTCACTGACATTTATTTCAATCTGCTCAAATTCCAGTTTACTTTTAAGCTCCTCCAGATACTCACCTGCTTCTTTACAATCTGTACAGGAATACGTATCAAAAAAGAGAATGCCTGACTCATCCTCTGACTGCGTCTCCCAGATTTCTGACTGCAAAATTTCCTGAGCACTGTCAAACTGTGTATTTGCATGTTCATCCACAGCCAAATTTCCAATAGTATCTGTCTTCGAGCTTCCGGCTTCATCAGCCTTTGTCTGAGGGACTTCTGCAGCATCTCCCAAAAGTATCCCGTGCAGTTCCTTCTCAATGTTTTCATAACCACTGATCCACTGTCCGTCAGCTAATAAAACGGGAAGCTCCATCTCAGCTTTACTTTTTCCATATTCCGAAAGCAGTTCTTCATAAGCCTGCATATCTGCACTTTGAAATACATTGTAGGTTCGTATTTCATAAGACAGCTTCTGTTTTTCTTCATATGTGATGCAACGATTAAATAATTTATAAAATTCATCTTCCTCATGACAGGATGCGCATACATTTTCAAAGAAAAACTGTAGACTATGTTCTTTCATTTCTCTAACCTTTATCCGTAAGCATATATTTCAAGTCGAACGCACCTAAAATCTAATGTGCGATTTTATTTTTCACTAACTATATCTATTATAATTTTGTCAGAGGAACTTTTCAATAATTTTTTTGAAAGAAGCAAAAGGATTTTATGCATTTTTATTAAAGTAGCAATCTAATGCTTCCTTCATTTCCTTCGGTATTGCCCGTTCAAAGGACAAATCTGATTCATTAGCCAGCCAGAAAGCCATACTTGTAAGAAGTCTTGCTCCCTGTGACAATGCCCATGGTGAAATCAGGCTTGCTGTATCATGTCTGGTATGCATTCCATATCCGTCTCTATTTACAGTCAATGCCGGAATGCCATTCCATGCAAAGGTATTGGAATCGCTTGCCCATACCTGATTTTTAATATCTGCTGGAAGATCCTGTTCTTCCAAAAGCCCTCTGATCGCTTCACAGGCAGAAGCATCCGCTGTAATCCCCAGTACATTTCCTCCGATCAGCTGCCCTGCAAGATCCACATTCAGATTAAATATATGCTTTTTCAATTCTTCTTTGTGATTCTTCGCGTAAGCCTGACTTCCAACCAGTCCTTTTTCTTCTGCTCCAAACCAGATAAATTCTATACTTCTTTTGGGCTTATGCTCTGTAAAATAGTGAAGAGCTTCAAAAACCATAGCTGCACCAGACATATTATCATAAGCGCCAGGCCCCTCCGGCACAGAATCATAGTGAGCAGTTACTGTTACAATTTCCTCCGGAAATTCTGTTCCGTTAACCCGAACTGCTATATTAGAGGATTTCCTTGTGATCCGCTCCTGTAAAACCGTCAGATGACACACCAAGGCTCCTTTTTCCAGCATTTCCACAGCATCCACATAATGAACTGCAGCTCCCGGAAGAGAAGATTCTCCCCTTCTGTACTGTATGGGGATTCGATCACAGCCCTCATCTAAAGGAGTACCACAAACTGTTATAAAGCCCAATGCACCTGCCTCCAAAAGCTTCTGGCACATAGCTTCCCTTACGGTTTCGCATACCAGGACAATAGAACCCTTTGCATGCTTCAGGCTTATCTCGTCGCCTTTTCCCACGTAAAGGAAGGGGGCGGTAATTCCCTCTTCCTTTGTGCAGGCTCCATTTAAGTAAGCTTTTACTGTATAGCTTTTTTCGTAAGGTTCACAAATCATCAGCCGGGCTTTTTTTTCTACATAATCCGGACAGTCAAAAAATTCCTGTCTGGGCTGATGTTCCCCGGAAACACCTTTAATTGCCTGAAGAATATACTCTGCTGCTTTATATTCGCCCTCAGTACCAGCCTCTCTTATATAACCGGTATCCTGTACGAATTTCAGCTGACGTTCTCCCTGACATTCAATTCTTTCCATATGAAATGCTCCCTCTCCGCTCATATTCTATTTTGCCTCCGGCACCTCATTCATAATTCTGATCAGCATATCGCCGGTTCCTACATTATATCCGCTTGTTGCATAAATTCCGGTTGATACTCCGTTTGTTACAAGAATAAGCGGAAGCTTATCCGGGTCTACATACATTCTTCTTCCAAGAAGCTCGATGTTCTCTTCAAAAGAATCATAGTATACGGTTATATCCGAGAATTCACCCAGAACCTTTGCCACAAGTTCATCCTCTTTTGCTTTTTCAGTTCTTACCATAAAGCAGATGTTTTGAGCAAATTCATGGAATTTTTCCTTCTGTTCCAACATTTCATTTAAAATATGCTCTGTAGGCTCACAGCTTTCTTCCAGCCACATAAGAATTTTTTTGCTGCCGGCAGTAAGCTGCTCACATGTCACAGAAGTTCTGTCTTCCTTGCCAACCTCAAATTCTGGAAGGTCAATACGCTCCAACATGTCAGAAAGCTCTGCTTTACGAAGAAGAAGTGTTTCAGTACGTGTCATTTCACCATTTGCACCAATGGAAACAAATTTCTCATAAGAGAACTGATTTCCATTTGGAAGACGGTTTGTGGTAATCAGGCGATACAGTCCCGGAACAACCGGAATTCTCATCTCATCCCCATCCCACTCAGTATTGCTAAGATCCAGGGAAACAAATTCTCCATTTATCAGCTGTCCAATACTCCAGTGCTGGAAATAGGTCCAGGAGGAATCTGCTTCTTTTTTCAGGATCAATAAACCATCCTTCTTTTGTTCCTTTATAACCGGAAGGAACTGATCCTCCATCCAATACTCCATTGCACTGTTCAGAGGATTTAATCTTGCAGGAATGCCCAGTGTTCTTGCAATCGCAACAAACAGAACCTTCTGGGAGCGTACTGTTCCAAGTCCTGATTTCAGACACTCGCACGGAGTGGTAATCGCAGAACCTCTCTCGTGATAAGGATATTCTTTTATGTTTTTCTGAATATAATTCCAGATGCTGATCGGATCTTCGCAAAAAGCGGCTTTCTGCTCCTCTGTAAAATATTCCAGAATACCCTTTCTGTAGCAGCGAAGAACCTCATCCTCAACACGTGGATTCAATATGTATGGTACAAATAAAGCATCATCCATTTTTCCCGCATATGCTTTCGCATAATTCAGATGCTCTTCAAGAACACTGCTGATGCAATCCGTTCCGTCTTTTTCTGACAGCTGCTCCATCATTGCCTTGCGAAGATCTGCATCTTCTGCTTTCTGAAGGAAAAGAAGCTTCTCCGGGTTTACCCAGTTTTCTTTATTCGCTTTTCGGATAGCATTAGCTTCATTTAAGCGCTTTGTTCCTTCTTCTTTCTGTTCCTTTGTTGGCATTGCAGTATTCACAGGTGCATCCACCGGTGCAATAATGTCAACAGATTTCCATTCTTCTGCTCCAACTCCCAGTTCCTTCACCGGAGCTAAAGTAATTTCCAGACTGTCACAGTTTCTTACATCCATGTCGGCAGTGCCAAAAAGCTGACGCTCTTCCTCATAAGCCTGAACGCGCACAGTTCCAAGACCTGTAACAAGAGAAACACAGCCCTTCTCGTCTGTCACAACCTCTGCTGCGGAAAAATACTCTGCGTAATTTAAAATCTGGAAAGCTACCTTAACACCTTTCACTGGATTTTTCTGTGCATCTGTAACCCTGACTGTAATGGTTTTTGTAAGCGCATAACGCGCAAGCTGATTCAGCATGGCAGCTGCATCTTTTTTTCCGATTATATTCTCTGTTTCAGGAAGATTGCTGTCAAACCATCTGGAATGTACCATCATCGCTCTTGAAGATGCACTGGTAAACCAACCTTTATCCAGAATCATAAGCGGTTCGCAGGCACCTGTGAAATGCCATTTTCCGTCACACCATAATTCTACCCATGCATGGTTATCATCACAATGAGACCATCTTGGAACATAAACCTGACGTGCAGGAATTCCTACGCTTCGCAGTGCATTTACCAGAAGCACAGATTCCTCGCCGCATCTTCCATATCCTCTTCTATATACTGTCAAAGCTGCAAGAGTACGGCTGTCGCCGCTATGATAGGTTGCCTCCTCTGCACACCAGAAATTTACCTCAAGCGCAGCATCTAGCTGGCTCTTTCCACTGACTCTGTCCTTTAATAAATTCCAGAATTCTTCCCTGCAGGGAATTACCTCTTCTTCATTTACTCTGTGCTGCAGCACATAATTCAAAAACAATTCTTCCGGAAGATTTCTTACAGATTCCAGGTTTTCATAGAGAAATACACCGTGCTTTGCAAACTGCAAAATCGTATCAAATGGATAATTGGCCAAATCACTGTAAGGTGCAGTAATATACAGATATTTTACCGCGAGGCAAACCTTATCCTCACATTCATCCAGTCTTTTTAAGATTTGGGCCATAGGATATTCGCGCCCTGCAAAAGCCGCCTTTAAATTCTCAAATTCTTTCTCAATTCTTTCTCTGTTTTCTTTCAGAAACATAGCAACCTCCTGTTAAAGTTCATTTATTACATTTCGCGCTTTGCGTACTTCATTTTCATCAGTTCTGAAAATTTCAAATTCACTCAGACATGGAAGTCCCATATTTACGCCTTCCTTGCGATATTTCATTTCGCTGTCCATCAGAATCTTACCGGTCATATGGTAATCCTGAATACCGGTTGCCTGGTGAATTACTGAAATTGCCTGAGCATTGATTCCTGCTCCTGCCATAATACGGATGCGTCCCTGGCTTTTCTTCTGAAGCTCTTTGAGCACATCCATTCCTTCCACACAATTGTTATGCTGTCCGGAGGTGAGAATTGTATTAATTCCAAGAGACACGGACTGCTCCAGTGCTTCCTCCCAGTCTTTGCATACATCAAAAGCACGGTGAAG
>CAKRKL010000081.1 GCA_934358405.1 uncultured Blautia sp. | reverse complement strand
TGTGATGGTTGCGTAAATGTACATTTGGTATTATAATGATAAATTGTGAAGAAGACTGTTTATTAACAGTTGTTTTTTATCATGTTTTAATTCAAAAAGGAGGAAACAGATCATGGCACAGGTGACAAAAGATATGCTGATCGGTCAGCTTCTTCAGTTAGATCCTAATATGGCTGGTATTCTTATGGCATCCGGAATGGGATGTGTAGGATGCCCATCCGCACAGATGGAATCACTGGAGGAGGCTGCTATGGTACACGGAATTGATGCTAACGTATTAATTCAGCAGCTGAACGATTATCTTGCAGGACGCTAAAAAATCCTAGAGCGCGTTTGGAAAAAGGCTCTGGGAATATATAAAGAGGCTGTCGCATGAAGTGATTGGTGCGACAGCCTTTTTTTGACCTGGTATCATCATATTATTATATTTCGGCAAGCTGCTGTAAAGCTTTTGTAAGAATCAGTTCTCCGTGCTCCTTTAAATGTGCTTCACCTGCAGGATTAAAAGCACGTCCGCTGCCATATTCAGAGAGAATATTGCACACCTTATTGAAATCATTTGCTGTGCAGGAAGACTGATGTACGATCAGCTGATAAAGGGAATCCTCATCCTTATAAAGAGTATTTGCACCTTTATAGAAGCCGGCAAGACCATGTGCTGCTTCAATAACATCGTCTAATGTGCGGAAGCTGTAAAGTCTTACAAGATTAACGGAAATCTTATGAGCCTCATCCTCTGCATTGGAAACCTGAGAATCAGATTGTGCAGGATTCTCATCCTCTTTTTTGTCAGAGGAATCCTTACTGGAAACTGCTTTCTTGGTCTCCTCATAAAGCTTCTGGAAAATATCAATAATATTGTCTGCTCCGTCGAAATGAGGAGCATCCGGTTTGGATTTTTTATATGGTGAGAATTTGGAAAAACGGGTGTCAAGCTCCTCAGGATCCTCCACCTTGGTGATGATCAGGATTACGCTGTCTCCGCTCACCGGAATTGCTTCTATCATCAGCGGGATGTTATCAGCTTCAAAGCCAAACTGGATCTGAGCCTGCTGCATCATCTCCCGGAAGAGCTTCTTAGCCTTATCAGTGCCGTAAGCAAGCTCGCTGATACGAATCTGGTGACTGTCCAGATCTTCTTTTGTAAGAGTACAGCGGATTTGGTTATCGCTGATTTTTTCGATTTTCATATGATCACATCCTGTTCTTTTGGAAATCGTAATTATATCTTGATTTCTCATTGTATAATATATGTTTCAAAAGTGCAATAGGAAAAAAGCAGGTAATTTCTTTTGTAATTATTAAATTTCTCGAAACAGTCCGGGAAAAAAGAATAAACTGGTTAAAAGCACTTGCATAATGGAAAGGGAGTCCGTATAATGGAGAACAAGAAAAAAGACTTGGCTGCGGTTCACAATGGAGAAGCCAACAACTAACATAGGTTCGTATTAAGTATTAACACTAACATCTATTTTTTTCTGAAAACAGCGTCGATTTATCATACAGCGTATCTGCTGCAGGCGGTGTTTACATTCCCTGAAGATGAAATGGATCCTCAGTCTATCTCTTTTTTCGGTATCAAGATTCAGGTGTTTTCTGAATCTATTAATAGAGAAAGGAGGATAGGACACGAAGCGTATATCACGATCAGGAAAAACGAAGTCCTGCAGATTGCTGGAAGAAGAGCTTGCCGGGTATGAGAAGCTAGGAGTTTCTCTTTATCTGGAAGGTGAGCCAAGTAATTCCAGAGCCATTGCAAGAGCCTGTCAGATTGCAGATGGTGGAGGATACATGCGGGATTATACGGAAGATGAGAAAGGGCATATTGCCCGTGTGGATTTCGATTTTGTAATCGATGAGCCATAGGTATAAACTCCGTAAAGCCGGGACTCTTTCGGAAATGCAGTTTCCCCCTACTCATGCTTTTAGCCGAAAGGGTTTCCGGCAAAAATAAATAGGTAATTAATAATGTAAACAAATTGTGAAAAGTCGAAATTTGCAATACAATCCCCTGAAAGTATGTTATAATAAAACACGACTGTGGGTAAAAACCCATTAAAAAGACTTTTACCGAGAGGATAATAATTATATGAGGAGAAGAAGAATTAATCCTGTGGTCATAGTTGGCCTGCTGATCGCTGTAGTTGCAGTGATCGGAATCGTGACAACGCTTATTATGCGGCGTATTCCAACCAGGAAACAGATGAATCTGACAGAGTATTACGGACAGACTAATGATTCAGAAGCGGTAATTATAGTAGGAACCCAGATCTTGGAGGAGAAGGCAGTTATGTCAGGAGATCAGCCCTATCTTCCTGTTGATGTGGTAGACAGTTATCTGAATCAGCGATACTACTGGGACGAAGAAGGACAGCAGATCCTGTATGCAACTCCTTCTGAGCTTGTGTCTGCACCGGCAGCTTCTGAGGCTGGTGGGGATGTGTGGCTGAAGGATGGAACTGCTTATCTTAGTCTGGATTTTGTAAAAAGATATACAGATCTTGATACTTATGTATATCAGGAACCAAACCGTGTGGCAATCCAGAAGGACTTTTCCAATATTTCTGTTGTAACTGCAAATAAGGATACTTATGTACGTTACAGGGGAGGCATTAAGGCAGAGGTGCTGACCAAAGTAAGTCAGGGTGATAATCTTCTGTTTATGGAAGAATTGGAAAATTGGGTTCAGGTTGCGACCTGGGATGGTTACATTGGTTATGTGGAGAAGAAAAGTGTAAGTGAAGTTCAGTCTGTAAACATGGACAGAGCTTTTACAAGAGAGGAATATACTTATATCACTATGGATCAGCCTGTAAACCTGATATGGCATCAGGTAATGTCTACAGATGCCAACGCAGGACTTTCTGACTCCATACAGAATATGACCGGAGTAAATGTGATTTCTCCTACCTGGTTCTATGTGTCAGATAACAATGGCAATATTATTAATAATGCCACAATAGATTATGTCAGCATAGCACATGAGAGAGGGCTGAAGGTATGGGGACTGGTGGATAATTTCACTCAGGATATCAGTACTTATGAGGTATTATCAAGAACCAGTTCCAGACAGAACCTGATTACGCAGCTGGTAAATGCAGCTGTTGGAGCTGGGATTGACGGAATTAATGTTGATTTTGAGCAGCTTAGTGAGGATGTGGGAGTTCATTTTCTGGAGTTCCTTCGTGAGCTTTCTATAGAGTGCCATAAGAATAATCTTGTACTTTCCGTGGACAATCCGGTACCAGAGGATTTTACAAGTCATTATGACAGAGCAGAGCAGGGAAGAGTAGTCGATTATGTTATTATAATGGGATATGATGAGCATTATGTAGGCTCTGAGGAAGCAGGTTCTGTAGCTTCTCTTCCATGGGTAGAGAAGGGAATTCAGGATACGATCGCCGAGGTTCCATCAGAGCGTGTGATCAATGCAGTTCCATTTTATACAAGACTATGGAAGACAGAGGCAGGAACCTTGTCCAGTGAGGCAATTGGAATGGATACAGCCCAGGAGGTTGTGAATGCCAATAATGCTCAGGTATACTGGGACAGTGATGTAAGCCAGAACTATGGAAGCTTCGAGAAGGACGGCTGCACATACCAGATCTGGATTGAAGATGCGCAGTCTATTGCAGCCAAGGTACAGCTGACACAGACCTACAATCTTGCGGGAGTAGCTGCATGGAAGCTGGGATTTGAGAATAGTGGTATCTGGCAGGTGATCACAGAGAATCTGTCAGGAAATGGGGCTCAGTAAGTTTTATACACCAATGATAAAAACACTCTCTGAAACATATACTGAATCATGTATGTGTCAGGGGGTGTTTTATGTTGAAAAAGCACATAATGGAACTGATCATGGGATGTCTTTTGCTTTTGTGCTTTTACTGCCTTTCAAGGAAAGCGGCAGCTGTATCCGTCGGGATAGAACAGAAGAAAATAATTGTAGTAGATTGTGGCCACGGTGGTATTGATCCTGGAATGATCGGAATCCATGGAATCAAGGAGAAAGAATTTAATCTTGCTATAGGACTGAAGGTGAAAACAGCACTGGAAAACCTGGGGTTTCAGGTTATTATGACAAGAGATACAGATACGGGACTTTATGATGAAGACTCCGGAAATAAGAAAGCGCAGGACATGCAAAAAAGAATTTTGCTTATTCAGGAAGTGAATCCGGTGCTAACAGTGAGCATTCATCAGAATAGCTATGAGGATTCCGCTGTCAGGGGACCACAGGTGTTTTACTATCGGGATTCTCTTCAGGGAGAAAACCTTGCGAAGCTGATTCAGGAGAAATTAAATGAGTACCTTGAGGTGGAACGGCCAAGAGAAATAAAAGGAAATACTTCCTACTACCTTTTGAAGCGAAGCAAAGGAGTTGTGAATATTGTGGAGTGCGGCTTTCTTACAAATCCAGAGGAAGCGGCTTTGCTTGCAAGCAAGAGCTATCAGGAGAAAGTGGCACAGGCAATTGCTGATGGTGTGCAGGAATACATAGAAAAAAATCAGAACCTGTAGGTATTAAGAATACGCTTTTCATAAGTAAGGGATTCTGATATACTAAATCTGGTTGAAAAATAAGTGAGGAACTATTATGTTAGGATGTATTTATCTGATTCTGGCAGTACTTTTAGGGCACGAGATTATAGCTCCCCTTCTGTCAGCTTCTCAAATAAAAGCAAAGGGAATTACGCCATTCTGGGTGGTGTTTTCAGCTTCCTATGGATGCGGTACCCTGTTACTCACCTGGGCTGTTTATATTGCTGCATGGCTTTTTAGTGTGTGCGGAAGTTCAGACAGACCGCTGTTTGGAGCAAATTTAATAGTAATGGCAGTATGTGCGATTATTTTGAGTCTGGTTTATTATAAAAGAAAATATACATTTAAGAGAATACAAAGAAAGCTGTATACTACGCTTCCCCCTCGGAAAGAAAGCCTGTTTTTCTTTATATTGCTTGCTGGAATTACCTGGATCATGTTTTATGTGTTTCATATAAGTAACGGTGTCTTGTATTCCGGATTCTCTGTGTTTGGAGACTATGCACCGCATACTGCTATGATGAGATCCTTTTCCTTTGGAAATAATTTTCCGACTCAATATCCTCATTTTGGCGGACAGGATGTGAAATATCATTTTATGTTTCAGTTCCTGTCAGGAAATCTGGAGTATTTGGGAATGCCAATTGACATTGCATACAATAGTGTGAGTATTCTGTCACTTTGGTGCTTTTTTATGATGCTGTATTCCATGGCTAAGAGATTTTCCGGAAGTATGTGGGCAGGAATTCTGTCTGTGATTTTTGTGGTATTCAGAAGCGGAACTGCATTTTTTCGGTTTGTATATGAGCATATACAGGCTGGTGATCTTTTGGAAACTCTTTCTTCTAATACCAGTTTTATTGGTTATACAGCTAATGAGAATTGGGGTCTTTGGAATTTTAATGTGTATTTAAACCAGAGACATTTAAGCTTTGGCCTTTTGATGGTGGCACTGGCTCTGTGGGTTTTTATGGAATGGCTGGAGACAGGGTGTACACATGAAGAGAGCGAACTGATCTGGTTAAAGAATCGCTTTTTTTCAAAAAATGCGTGGAGCTGCCGGAAACCGGAAATTGCGCTTTTGATGGGAATGCTTCTTGGACTGTGTTCCTTCTGGAATGGTGCCGCAGTGATTGCGGGACTTCTGATTCTCATGGGATTTGCCATTTTTTCGGACGGAAAGCTGGACTATCTGATATTGGCACTGGTGACGGTGACCTTTTCTGAAATACAGTCAAAAATGTTTGTGCAAGGAAGTGTGGTTTCACCTTCCATATATCTGGGGTTTCTCGCTGATGAGAAATCTGTGCTGGGTGTGGCTTCTTATTTGTTTGAAATCAGCGGTATTGTTTTTCTGGGGATTTTTGTAATTTTGTTTTTAATGAAAAGAATGGAGAGGGCAGTTGCGGTAAGCTTTCTTTTTCCCGCAATGTTTGCCTTTATAATATCTCTGACACCGGATATAAATGTAAATCATAAGTATATCATGATTTCCTATGCATTTCTTACCATATTCTGGGCTGGGGCATTTTGTCGGATTTTCCGGAAAAAACAGATTGGCAAGGTACTGGCTGTGATACTGGCTATTAGCCTTACAATTACAGGAATTTACGACTTTGTGGTAATATTAAAGGATAATGATTCTTCTCACAGAGTAGCAGTGAAGCTTCACAGCAATCTTACCGCGTGGCTGAAGGAGAATCTGGGAAAGGATGATTTGCTTCTCACACCGGAATACAGTATGAATGAGGTAACAATGGCAGGAGTTATGTTGTACATGGGATGGCCTTATTACGCATGGTCTGCAGGGTATGACACTTATTACCGGGCAAAGCAGGGCGCATTGATATATATGACAGAGGATCCACTGGTGTTGATGGAAACTGTGGAGCAGGAGCATATCACCTATATACTTTATGAGAGCGGAATGACTTATGAGGAGAAGGAATGCCGGGAAGATGTGATCGCAGATACTTATCCTCTGGTTTATCAGTCAGATGATGGGAGAATCAGAATTTATGGAACAGAGCAATGAGAAAAAGATTAATACACAAATTATAGTCAAAATTATACTGGCAATAGCAGTACTGGGAGCATCGGCTTTTCTTTTGAAAGGAGATGTGTGGACCTTCTGGACCTGGTGGCTTTTGGCAGCAGTGCTGGGATTTGCAGCTATGCCTGTGACCGGAAGGCTGTTCTGGCGCTTTGAGGACAAGGGATGGATTTTTTCCAAGGTGCTGGCAATAGCAGTAACAGGATTTCTGACCTGGTTTCTGGTTTCCATTAAGCTGGTTCCATTCACCGGAATTACCTGTGCCGCAGTGACTGTAGTATGTGCAGTGCTGTGTTTCTGGCTTTTGAAAAGACAGTCCGGAAATAAGGTTGAGTGCTTTCCGACAGATAAGCTGTCTCTTGTATATTGGGAAGAAATGCTGTTTTTCCTGGCATTTTTGCTGTGGACCTATGTTGCAGGATTTCATCCGGCTGCATATGGAACAGAGAAATTTATGGATTATGGATTTATGGAAGCCATGATGAGAAGTACAGTTCTTCCTGCAAGAGATCTGTGGTATTCACAAGGACACATTAACTATTATTATGGCGGACAGTATTTTGCTGTTTTTCTGACTAAGCTTTCTCACACAAAGGTAGAGCTTACTTATAATCTCATGCGTACCTTTGTGGCCGGACTTGCTTTTGCAATGCCGTTCTCCCTGGTGTATCAGATGATGGCAGATCGCATGAAGGGGCAGCCAAAGGGGGAAAAGACGAAGAAGCGTCTGCCGTTTATTTCCGGTTTTACAGCAGGCATCGCTGTTTCTATTGCAGGAAATATGCATTATGTGATTTATGCCTGTATAATTCCATGGATTCAGAAGCTGACAGGACAGGAAGTGAGCGGCTACTGGTTTCCGGATGCTACCCGCTATATCGGATATAATCCGTATAGAGAAGAAGACAGAACAATCCATGAATTTCCGTGCTATTCCTTTGTTCTTGGAGATCTTCATGCCCATGTGGTAAATATAATGTTTGTGCTCCTTGTAATTGCCCTTTTGTATGTATGGTTAAGAGATGTCCGTAAGAAAACTGTCTCAGGAGAAGTGTCCATGAGGACAGAAGGGTTCTGGAGACAGCAGCTTCTTATGCCTCATCTTCTCGTTATAAGTGTACTTCTTGGAATGTTTCAGTGGACCAACTTCTGGGATTTTGTGATTTATTATGTAGTGACACTTGGAACAGTACTTTTTGCCAATATTATTCGGTTCCGTGGTAAAATTAAGAAAATTCTGGCAGTGACGTTTGCTCAGATGGCAGAGATCTATCTCATCGGTTATCTTGTGATTCTGCCGTTTACCCTGCAGTTTGATACTATGATCGATGGCGTTGGAATTGCGAAATATCATTCTTATTTTTATCAGCTGATGGTGTTGTGGGGACTTCCGGCAGTTTTAACCATTACCTTTGTGCTTGCAATTCTTTGGGAAAAGCTGCGCAGAATGGAACATAAAAGTCTGTATCGGCTGATGAAGGCTATCCGCACTGCCGATCTGTTTGCAATCATTATGGGTCTGTGTGCGTTGGGGCTTGTGATGATTCCGGAGCTGGTATATGTGCGCGACATTTACGAAAACGGAAATGCCAGGGCGAATACTATGTTTAAGCTTACTTATCAGGCTTATATCCTTTTCGGATTGACCATGGGATACGGAATCTATCGGCTTATTGTGGTTTCCAGACAGAAAATATTTAAGTTGATTGCCGGGATCTGTCTGTTTTTTCTGGTATGGACAGTGGGATATTTCGGGAAAAGCGTGGACTCCTGGTTTGGAAATGTGCTGGATCTGTCTGGTTACAAGGGACTTTATGCCCTTGGTTATCTGGAAACAGATTTCCCGGAGGATCTGTCTGCAATTATGTGGCTGAAAGAAAATATTGAAGGTGCTCCTGTGGTGCTTGAGGCAAACGGGGACAGTTATACAGGCTTTGAGCGTGTGTCTGCATCCACCGGCCTTCCGACTATTCTTGGCTGGTATGTTCATGAATGGCTGTGGCGAAATGATACAGAGGATCTGAACCGAAAGAGTGGGGATATTCGGAATATTTATACCTCAGAGAGTGAAGAACAGGTGAAAGCGCTTCTGAAGGAATATGATGTTTCTTATATCTTTGTAGGAGCTAAAGAGCAGGAGAAATATGAGGATGCCCTGAACAATGCATTGCTTCAGAATATTGGAGAAATTGTATTTATGGATGAGGATTCAGGAACTTATATTGTAAAGGTGAATTAATACCATGGATTGACATTAATAAAGAACTGGTGTTATAGTAAAGAACACT
>CAKRKL010000080.1 GCA_934358405.1 uncultured Blautia sp. | reverse complement strand
TTCGACAGAAATCATTGCCGGAGCCTGTAGGAATGTAACCGAAAACCACACGGTCAAAATCAGTGATTCCGGTAAGCGCCTCCTGAATGGTCCCGTCTCCGCCAACTGCGATCATATATACAGGATCAGAAGCAGTCCCAAGTAAAGAGGCCTTAGAAGCGATCTGGGTGGCATGGCCGGAATATCTTGTAAGGCAGTATTGGAAGGAGATTCTTTGAAGCAGCAGCTGCTGGTGAATCTGTTCCCAGATCAAACGCCCCCTGCCGGAGCGGGAATTTGGATTAACGATAAAATAATACATAATGTCTCCCTGTGTTACTTTCAGGAGCCTTTTTAAGGAGGCTCTGATAAAGATAATTTTATAATAGCATTGGACAGGCAGTATTACAAATTAATTTTGAAAAAATATCGTTAAAATTTTCTAAAGTATGTTATACTGTTTCTTATCATTGCATGAAGCTAGGAGTACGAATATGAAATCACTGGTAATAGCAGAGAAGCCGTCTGTTGCAAGAGACATTGCACGCGTTCTTGGTGCAAATCAGAAAAATGGCGGCGTTCTGGAAGGAAAGAAATACGTAGTCACCTGGGCACTTGGGCATCTTGTTACCTTGGCAGACCCGGAAGCCTACGATAAGAAATATGAGAAATGGGAAATGTCTACCCTTCCCATGCTTCCTAAGGATATGAAGCTGGTGGTGATCCGCCAGAGTGGAAAACAGTTTTCCGTAGTGAAAGCCCAGCTTTTCAGGAAAGACATTGAAGAGATTATTATTGCCACAGATGCAGGACGTGAGGGTGAGCTGGTTGCCCGCTGGATTCTGGAAAAGGCAGGCTGCCATAAGCCTATTAAGAGACTGTGGATTTCCTCTGTCACAGACAAGGCAATCCAAGAAGGCTTTGCCAGCTTAAAGGACGGTCACGCCTATGACAATCTTTACCGCGCAGCTGCGGCAAGAGCAGAAGCAGACTGGCTGGTTGGCATGAATGGAACAAGAGCACTGACCTGTAAATACAATGCCCAGCTTTCCTGCGGACGTGTGCAGACACCCACCCTTGCCATGATTGCAAGAAGAGAAGAGGAAATACGGAAATTTGTTCCAAAAGAGTATTATGGGATTTCTGTGGAAACCCAGGATGTAAAATGGACCTGGCGCGACGAAAAATCCGGAAGTCTTTCTACTTTTTCCAGGGAAAGGGCAGAGGAAATTTGTAAAAAAACAGAAAACACAGCTCTTGAAGTGACCAAAACAGAGATAAAAGCCAAAAAAACCATGGCCCCAGGTCTGTATGACCTGACTACCCTGCAAAGAGAGGCCAATCAGAAATATGGCTTTTCCGCAAAAGAAACCCTGAATATTATGCAGCGCCTTTATGAGAACCACAAGGTGCTTACTTACCCAAGAACCGATTCCCGCTATATAGGAAAGGACATTGTGCCTACCATTAAGGAACGTCTGAAGGCCTGTGGAGTCGGTCCATACAGGAAGCTTGCAGGAGCACTTATGAACAAGCCTGTGCAGGTGAATTCCGGTTTCGTAGATGACAAAAGGGTCAGTGACCACCATGCGATCATTCCAACAGAACAGTTTGTGCAGCTGGATCATATGACAAATGAGGAACGGAAAATCTACGATATGGTAGTGCGCCGTTTCCTGGCAGTTTTGTATCCGCCCTTTGAGTATGAGCAGGCTACCATGGAGGCAAAGGCAGCAGGAGAAAGCTTTGCAGCCAGCGGCAAAGTAGTAAAAAATCAGGGCTGGAAAGAGGTTTATGAGGGCAGCTTTGAGGATGCTGAAGATGAAGAAACACAAAGAAATCTGAAGGATCAGCAGCTTCCCCGGATACAGCAGGGAACCAGGTCAAAGGTACTAAGAGTTACTTTGACTACAGGAAAAACCAAGCCCCCGGCAAGATTTACCGAAGCTACTCTTCTGGCAGCCATGGAAAATCCTGTGAAATTTATGGAAACAAAGGACAAGGAAGCTGTGAAAACCTTAGGTGAGACAGGCGGTCTTGGAACAGTTGCCACAAGAGCAGATATTATAGAGAAGCTGTTCCATTCCTTTATGATGGAGAAAAAAGGAAATGAGATTTATATTACCTCTAAAGCGAAACAGCTTCTGGAGCTGGTTCCCGAGGATCTGAAAAAGCCGGAGCTTACAGCTGACTGGGAAAGAAAGCTTTCTCAGATTGCAAAAGGACAGCTTCATCAGGGAGATTTCCTGCGTCAGATCCGTGAATATACCTGTGAAATCGTAGATGAGATCAAGACAGGAGAGGGGACCTTCCGCCATGACAACCTGACCAACAAGGTCTGCCCCCGCTGTGGCAAAAAGCTTCTGGCAGTTAACGGCAAAAACAGCAAAATGCTGGTGTGCCAGGACAGAGAATGCGGCTACCGCGAGACCGTTTCCCGCACGACCAATGCCCGCTGCCCGAAATGTCACAAGCGTATGGAAATGTATGTAAAAGGCAAGGAAGAGACCTTTGTCTGTGCCTGCGGATACAAAGAAAAGCTGTCTGCCTTCCAGGCAAGACGCCAGAAAGAGGGAGCAGGAGTTGGAAAGCGTGATGTGCAGAATTATCTGCGCAAGCAGCAAAAAGAGGCAAAGGAGCCTGTGAACAACGCATTTGCCCAGGCTTTGTCAGGAATTAAACTGTAAAAATATCAGGAAAGCTGTTTATAACAATAAAAGAAAGAGGAATTTGCATATGCGCCGAGAAGTATCTTTGGAGGAGATTTCCGACGGAAGACTTTATGAATTAAATGATATGGTAAAGGCTGACTGCCAGGACTGTGCAGGCTGCCATGACTGCTGCGAAGGAATGGGGGATTCTGTAGTGCTGGATCCTATGGATGTGCACCGCTTAAGTATAAATCTTGGGAAAAGCCCTACAGAGCTGGCAAATGCCGGATTTATCAGGTTTGACGCCATGGATGGAAACATTCTGCCTCATCTATGCATGACCGGGAAAAACGAGAGCTGTGTTTTTCTAAATGACCAAGGAAGATGCAAGATCCATAGCTTTCGCCCTGGCTTTTGCAGGCTCTTCCCACTGGGACGCTACTATGAAAACGGCAGCTTCAAATATTTTCTGCAGATTCACGAATGCAAGAAAACAAACCGAAGCAAGATTAAGGTGAAAAAATGGATTGACACACCGGAGCTTCACAAATACGAAAAATTTGTAGCAGACTGGCACTACTTTCTCCTGGATGTACAGGAGGTACTTTATAATGCTTCAGATGCACAGCTGATCCGGAACCTGAACCTTTATGTGGTGAATCGTTTCTATCTGAAACCATATGAAGAAAATCTGGATTTTTATGAGCAATTCGAAGAAAGGTTAAAAGAAGGAAAAGAGCTTCTTAGCCTGGAATTATAAAAAAGCATACAAAAACTCCCGGAACTTATGAGGAACCGGGAGCTTTTTATTTTTAGTTTGCAGGATTCCATTAGAAGCTTTGGGAGGGACTATGGTATCTGCACACTAAAAATCCTCTATAATAACAAATTGTAAGAAATAATCAATGCTTTGGAAAGCTTTCCGTATACTATAATACACGAATAAAAATGATTTTGCAAGTGTTTTTTGTAAAAAAATAATAGAAATTTTGCAAATTTTGAAAAATATTTAAAAAAACACATTCTGGACATTGGAGAAAAATATTGCTATAGTAGGAACGAGATATTATTTTAGACGAAAGAGGACATAGCCATGCCAGTATTTGATTTCAGCGGTGCTTCTGCAGACAAGGCAGAGGCAAAATGCATCTATACAACATTTCAGAGTAATAACAATAGTCCATCAGCAGACCAGCCTATTATGGTGCTTTCCAATAAAGAACGACACTGGAAGCATCATTCCTGTGGCGTATTTACCAATCCGGTGAACCGCACTGCCTTTGAATTTAAGGAAGAAGACGGTACCTTCATAGCAGATGTGTTGAAAATTGATTCCAGATTTACCAGTCTTTTGAAATGGCTGGGTGACAGCCGTATCAATGTACGCCTGTCAGGTGAGAATACAGGGGAAGGCTATGCGGTATATCGTATCAGAGAGACAGCCTTTGGAGGAGGCACCAAGCTTTCCGCAGAGGATGGCTTCCTGCAGTTTATGATCGAAAGGCTTCTTGAGAGCAATGCACCTGCGGAAGCAGAGGAGGACGAAAATCAGGAAGAAACAGGCGATGAAATGAAGCTTACCAGCCTTCAGAGCATCACGGATTTTATGACCTGCGCAGGCAGGACCCTTCCGGATAACATCCGTTTGTGGACCAGAAGGAATCTGGCAGTGGCAAGATCCAGCGAGGTTTCTCAAGAGGAACGCCATCATGCCCAGAGGGCTCTTTCCATTATGCTGAACATCCAGTGGAAGAATAACTATTTTGAAGCAATTGATCCGGTTGAGGCAAGAAGGATTCTGGATGAAGAGCTTTACGGAATGGAGCGGGTAAAACAGCGTATTATCGAGACCATCATCCAGATCAATCGTACCCACACCCTTCCTGCATACGGACTTTTGCTGATCGGACCTGCAGGTACCGGTAAATCCCAGATTGCTTATGCTGTGGCAAGAATCCTGAAGCTTCCCTGGACCACTCTGGATATGAGCTCAATTAACGATTCCAAGCAGCTTACAGGAAGCCCTCGTATTTATGCCAATGCCAAGCCTGGAATTATTATGGATGCATTTTCCATGGCAGGCGCTTCCAATCTGGTGTTTATTATCAATGAGCTTGACAAGGCAAATTCCGGTCAGGGAAACGGAAATCCGGCGGATGTGCTTCTTACTCTTCTGGACAATCTTGGATTTACAGATAACTATATGGAATGTATGATCCCTACAGGAGGGGTTTATCCTATTGCAACTGCAAATGATCGTGACCAGATCAGCGCACCGCTGATGTCCAGATTTGCCGTGATCGATATTCCGGATTATACTGCCGAGGAGAAGAAGGTGATCTTCTCCAGATTCTCACTTCCCAAGGTGCTGAAGAGAATGCATATGAAAGAGAGTGAGTGCATTATCACAGAAGAGGGGTTGGATGCAATTATCCGGCGTTATTGTGGTACTTCAGGTATCCGTGATCTGGAGCAGGCTGCCGAGCACATTGCTGCCAACGCACTGTACCAGATTGAGGTCAACCATATTGATAAAGTGGAGTATACGAAAGAGATGGTGGAGGAACTGCTTCGCTAATAATATATGCTGAATTAAATAACAATACAAGCAAAATAACAATAAATAAAACTAAAAAAACGAAGAAAATATAACAGGAGTGATGAAAATGGAATTCTGGGACATTTATGATATTAACAAAAGACCTACAGGTCGTACCATGAAGCGCAACGACTGGTGCCTGAAGGATGGTGAATACCATCTTACTGTGCTTGGAGTGATCGCAAGACCGGATGGCACATTTCTTATCACCAGGCGTGTGATGACCAAGGCATGGGCTCCTGGCTGGTGGGAGGTGTCTGGTGGTGCAGCCAAGGCAGGAGAAGCTTCCTATGACGCAGTACTTCGTGAAGTAAAGGAAGAAACAGGACTTGATGTAAGCAGTGCGCAGGGAGGATATCTTTTTACTTATAAAAGAGAGAACCCAGGTGAGGGTGACAATTACTTTGTAGATGTGTACCGTTTTGTAATGGATGTGAGAGAGGAAGATCTGCACCTTCAGGAAGAAGAAACTGACGGCTATATGTTTGCCAGCTTAGATAAGATCCGGGCGCTTGCAGCAGAGGGAAAATTCCTTCATTATGACAGCATCCAGGCTGCATTTGAAAATTGAAATAGCACCTTGTAATTTCGGGGAAAATATATTATAATTAGCACCGAAATCAGAATAATAACCGGGGGAGTTTCAATTGAGAAGCTGAGAGTAAGGTAGTCCTTAGACCCTTTTAACCTGTTGGATCATGCCAGTGTAGGAAGTGTTGAAGATGTATAATTGAGCATTTGCGTGATGGCAGATGCTCTTTTTATTTTGCAGATTCATGGATTGGTTCTTATTCGATTGAAAATAATTCCGGAACCGGCGCGCATGGAAGCCGGATACCTGGTACAAATCAAAGGAGGAAACAAAAATGAACGCAAGTGTAGCAATTCAAGTACTGCCAAATGTACAGGATGAAGATGAGGTAATCCGCATTGTAGATGCGGTAATCGACTACATCAAATCTACAGGACTGAACTATTATGTAGGACCTTTCGAAACAACCATCGAGGGTGACTATGATCAGCTTATGGATATTGTAAAAGAGTGTCAGCATGTAGCAGAGCGTGCAGGCTGCAAGGCAATGAGTGTCTATGTAAAGATCTCTTACAAACCAGAAGGGGATGTGCTTACCATTGAAAAGAAAGTTACCAAACATCACCAGTAAGATTCCCCCGGCTGTTGCAATGACAGCGATCCTGCTTGGTTGGGAGCTGATAAGCGTTTCCGGACTGGTTCCATCTTATATGCTTCCCTCCCCGGTAGCAGTTTGTAAGGCACTGGTTGGGGATATTTCCACCATTTTGTTCCATGCCAGGTTTACCCTTCTGGAATCCTTCTATGGATTGCTGATCGGAATTGCACTGGCATTCGTTTCTGCAACTGTGATGGATCGCTTCCGGGTAATGGATCAGGCATTTTATCCGATCATGATCATTACCCAGACCATTCCCACCATTGCGATCGCACCGATTTTGGTGCTGTGGATGGGCTTTGGAATGGCACCGAAGATCACTCTGGTAGTGATTACAACCTTTTTCCCTATCACCATCGGACTTCTGGACGGATACAAAAGCGTGGATCCGGATTCCATCCGCCTGATGAAAGCAATGGGTGCCAGCAGAATACAGATTTTCCGTCATGTGAAATTCCCATCTGCCCTGCCCCAGTTTTTTTCCGGGCTGAAGATCTCTGCCTCCTACGCAGTAGTAGGAGCTGTGGTTTCTGAATGGCTGGGCGGCTTTAACGGTCTTGGTGTTTATATGACAAGGGTAAAAAAGGCATATGCTTTTGACAAAATGTTTGCAGTTATTATTTTCATTGTGATCATCAGCCTTTTGCTGCTATTTGCAGTAAATGTGGTAAGCCGTATTGCAATGCCCTGGCTGCAGATTGAAAAGGAGAAAAATCATGAATAAGAATCTGAAAAAAACGGTTGCAGCTGCAGCCGCATTAACAATGGTATTTGCAGTTCCTACAGGTGTTTATGCCCAAGATGGCGAAAATGAGAAAATTACATTTTGCCTGGACTGGACACCAAATACAAATCATACAGGACTTTATGTAGCACTGGCAAAGGGCTACTATGAGGAAGCCGGACTTGACGTGGAAATCGTACAGCCTCCGGAAAACGGTGCTGCACTGATGTGCGCAGCCGGACAGGCACAGTTTGCAATCGAAGCACAGGATACTATGGCTGCTTCCCTGGCAATTGATGAGCCTCTTGGAATCACAGCAGTGGCAGCAGTGATCCAGCACAACACCTCCGGAATCCTTTCAAGAGCAGGAGATGGAATCGATAAGCCATCAGGACTTACAGGCAAAACCTACTCCACCTGGGACTCTCCTATTGAGCTTGCTATGCTTGAAAATGTGGTAAACAGTGATGGCGGAGACTTTGACCAGGTTACCCTGATTCCAAACGACATTACAGATGAGCCGGCAGCACTTGCCGCACACCAGACAGATGCCATCTGGGTATTCCAGGGCTGGGGAGAAGTGAATGCAGAGGTAGAGGGTGTTGACTGCGACTACTTTGCATTCTCCGATATCAATCCGGTATTTGACTATTATACACCGGTTATTATTGGAAACAATGATTATCTCAGCGAGCATCCGGAGCAGGCAAAGGCATTTATGGAAGCAACTGCAAAGGGCTATGAATTTGCAGCAGAAAATCCTGACGAAGCAGCCCAGATCCTGATTGACGGAGATAACACAGGTTCCCTGAAGGATGCCGAAGAGCTGGTAAAGAAGAGCCAGGAATTCCTTTCCGCCAAATATATCGATGATGCAGACAGCTGGGGTGTGATCGATCCTGAGAGATGGAACGGATTCTACAAATGGCTGTATGAGAATAAGCTTTGCGACAAAGATCTTACAGATGTAGGATTTTCCAATGACTATCTGCCGCAGAATTAATAAGGAATAAATAATGTCATCGAAATCATTATTAAAAGCAGAACATATTTCAAAAGCATACGGTGAAAAGCAGGTATTAAAGGATATTTCCATTCACCTGGAGCAGGGGGAGCTGGTTTCCCTTTTGGGAGTCAGTGGCTCCGGAAAGACTACTTTGTTTCACATTCTTTCCGGTCTTGTAGCTCCTGATGAAGGAAGGGTTTACCTGCGTGATCAGGATGTGACTCTGGCACCGGGAAGCATCAGCTATATGCTGCAAAAGGATCTTCTCCTTCCTCATAAGAAGGTGATAGATAACGTGGCCCTTCCGCTTATTTTAAAGGGAATGAAAAAGCAGGAGGCAAGGGAAAAAGCAAATCCTTTGTTTGCAGAATTCGGGCTTGAGGGAACGCAGCTTCAGTATCCAAGCCAGCTTTCCGGCGGCATGCGTCAGCGTGCGGCACTGCTTCGGACTTATTTAAGCTCCAGCGGAGTTGCCCTTTTGGACGAACCCTTCAGCGCATTGGATACCCTGACAAAGGCCAGTGTTCACAAGTGGTATCTGGATATTATGCAGCATATCGATCTTTCTACTTTGTTTATCACCCATGATATTGATGAAGCCATTCTTTTATCCGACAGAATCTATATTCTGAACGGAACTCCTGGAACTATCAGGGAAGAAATTGTGATTCAGGAGAAGAAGCCAAGGGCCGAGGATTTCCCGCTTTCAGAAGAATTTCTGGAATACAAAAGAAGAATTATCAGTTTGCTTTGAGAAAAA
>CAKRKL010000079.1 GCA_934358405.1 uncultured Blautia sp. | reverse complement strand
TAGCGATACATGCCAAGGCGTCCGCCAAACAGCACATTCTTCTCTTCCAGTGCCAGACGCTCATATTTACTAAACAGCTCATCATTCTTCGGGTCATTGATGGGATAATAGGGCTCCTTCCCCTTCTCCCAGGCTGCCGGATATTCTCTGGTAATTACAGTCTTCGGCTGCGTACCAAACTCAAAATGCTTATGCTCAATGATTCTGGTATACGGCACCTCATAATCTGTGTAATTCACAACCGCATTTCCCTGATAGTTTCCCATATTAAGAACCTCTGTCTCAAAGCGCAGAGAACGGTATTCCAGCTCACCGTAGCAATAATCGTAAAACTCATCAATCATTCCTGTAAACAGAATCTTATCTGCCTTAGCACTAAGCTCTTCTCTGTTATCAAAGAAATCTGTCTTTAAGCACACCTGTACGCCCTCAAGAAGCTTC
Organism: uncultured Blautia sp.; assembly: GCA_934358405.1. GTDB lineage: Bacteria > Bacillota > Clostridia > Lachnospirales > Lachnospiraceae > Blautia_A. Next base: position 8,835 of record CAKRKL010000079.1, on the reverse strand, counting down.
TTGATAATGCGCGTATATCCACCCTTAGGAATGCCCTGATAAGGATCTTTGAAATAGTTGTTATCATAGGTGTAACGCAGCGGCAGTCTCTTAATAATAAAAGCAGGCAGCTCCTTGCACTCTCTGCCCCACTGCTTTCTTGTGTACCCCTCTACCAGCTTCTCATACACATCCTGTCCAACTAAAGCCAGTGCCTGTTCCTCCAGATTCTTGGGGTGAGTGATATGCATACGGCTGATCTGTTCCTGTATCTTCGCCTGTGCCTGTACAGGTGTCTTCACTCCCCAAAGCTGATGGAAGGTATTCATATTAAACGGAAGATTATATAGCTCATCCTTATACACTGCTATTGGTGAATTCACAAAATGATTAAATTCTGTGAACTGATTCACATAGTCCCAGATTTCCTTCCTGGAGGTGTGAAAAATATGTGCACCGTACTTGTGCACCTGGATTCCTTCCACATTCTCTGTGTAAATATTACCACCAATATGATCACGCTTATCGATTACCAGACAGGTCTTTCCCTTTTTGGTGGCCTCATGGGCAAATACAGCTCCAAACAGTCCGGCTCCTACGATCAAATAGTCATATTTTTTCATCTTGTGTTGCCCCTTTCCGACTAAAGATAATTTTATTATAACAAATTTTCAGAAAAAAAGGTAGCCCTTTACTGTCCGGACTACCTTTTTTTATAAAAGTTTTAGATTTGAACTTTATTATTTCGCAGCAACCTTATCAAACTCATCTGTAATTTCTTTGGAAGGCGCTTTTGTAAGAAGGCTGACTATCACGATCACCACAAGGCTAAGAAGGAAACCTACTGCCAGAGAATAAAGCCCTGTATAGATTCCAAGTGTCTGTCCACCCACCAGCGGGATATAGTCCCAGATGATAACGGTAAGACCGCCTGTCACCATTCCTGCAATGGCACCCTGAAGGTTGGCTCTTCTCCAGAACAGAGACATTACCACAATCGGTCCAAATGCGGCTCCAAGACCAGCCCATGCATTGGACACCAGTCCCATAATGCTGCTGTTAGGATCCCATGCAATTGCAAAAGCAATTATCGCGATCACAATAACGGTAATACGGCTTACCCTTAAAATCTCCTTAGAATCTGCATCCTTCTTGATAAAGCTATGATACAGATCCTCAGACACTGCAGACGCCGTTACCAGAAGCTGGGAATCTGCGGTGGACATAATTGCTGCCAGAATTCCGCAAAGGAACAGTCCGCCGATAAATGGCAGTGCCAGCTGAGAAGTAAATACCTTGCGGATCATTTCAATAAATACGCTTTCAGAAGAAGCAGCTCCATTTTCGCCAAGAATGGTTGGAAGCAGGTAAGCTCTGCCGATGACCGCAATGGCAAATGCAGCTGTCAGAGAAAGTAAATCCCATATAATGGCGATCACCCAGGACTTCTTCAGCTCTTTCTCACTTCTGACTGCCATAAATCTTACCAGAACGTGAGGCATTCCGCAGTATCCGAAGCCCCATGCCAGCTGGGAAAAGATTTCCACAAAGGTATATGGTCTGTCTCCATTTATAAAAGGATTCAGGTAAGCATTTGCGCCCCCAGTGACACCACTTTGTGTGATCAGATCTGTCAGATTGTCAGGAAGCAGGAAATATGCTACCAATGGTACAACCAGAAGACCAATAAGCATCAGAGTACCCTGTACAAAGTCTGTGACGCACACTGCCATAAATCCTCCCATAAAGGTATAGCAGAGGATAACTGCTGCTCCAATGGCAAGTGCCACATGGTAATCCAGTCCGAATACGGTGTTAAACAGTTTTCCGCCTGCTGCCAGGGCAGATGCTGTATATACCAGGAAAAAGACTACGATTACAATGGATGAGATCAGAAGCAGGATCTTTTTCTTATCACGGTACCGGTTCTCAAAAAACGCCGGGATTGTCATGGAATTATTCGCCACGATGGTGTATTTACGAAGTCTTCCAGAAATGCATACCCAGTTCAGAACGGTACCGATAAACAATCCCACTGCAATCCAGATCTGTCCGGATCCCAGAGAATAAATTGCTCCCGGAAGTCCCATCAGAAGCCATCCGCTCATATCAGAAGCCTGTGCGGAAAGTGCTGCCACCCATCCGTTCAGTCCTCTTCCTCCAAGGAAATAATCCTCTGAGCTGGAGGTCTTTTTCATGTAAACCGCGCCAATGACGATCATCATTGCCAGGTAAAACACAAAAGCTGTCAAAATTATTGCTGTTGTAGTAACCACTTTTTCTCCTCCTCTGTTGTTGCTTATTTGCTGTTTGCCATTTTTCACAGATTTCCGCGAAAAATTTTATCCAAAACAGCCAAATAATATGTTTAATACTTTACCACAGAAGAGTATGAAAGTGCAAGCTATATTATTTATTTTTTTCTTTTTTCAGATATACATTTTTAATATACCACAGAGCCTTTTTCTCGCCTTTGTCATTAAGAATACGAAGAAGTCCCTCTAATTCTTTCTTTGTCTGCGGATGAACAAACCATAGCTTTGGCTTGCTTTTCAGGAAATATTCCAGAGGCTGATGATGATCATAAGCCTCTCCGAGATAAGTTCTGGAGGCACTGATACGATCCATAACCATCTCCGCCACATATTTTCGGGGCATTTTAGCACCCATGATCACATGCTCCGGATCATTTACAGCATAGTCTACCCAGTGCTCATAATGATGCTTGTTGCGTCCCTTATGGTGCAGCCATGAGGTAGAGACGCCAATATCTTCCCTTTCAGCATTATTCGGGCTTCTGTTTCCCTGATAATATTTACAGCCTACCCAAAATTCTGTGGGTGAATATTTAGAGAGATCATGTAGCAGTCCCTGTTTATAAAGCCCGATTCGAAAGCAATATTGCATAACCATAAGCTTATGCTTCGTAATAGTTTTAAAGTGAAGCCACGGATGCATTTTCACCGGACCTCCTCTCTTTCTTTTTTGCTTTTTGCTTCTTCTCCGGAGCAGGTTTTTTTACACCCTGGAGTACAACCACGGTACGTGGACCAACCTCCACGCTTCTTTCGTAAGGCTCGCCCTTTTCTCCATAAAATCCATCACAGGTCAAATCTCCGGTATCCATCACTTTCTTCCACTCCATTCCCTCCGGAAGATTAGGAAGTGCCATGACTCTTGTCTCCCAGTGGAAGTTATAGCCTATATAAAGAAAATCGTCCTGGCTCCCCTCTGTCTGCTGTTCATATTCTCCGCACAGCATCACGCCGATCATGCGGCTGGTATTTTCTGTATTGCAGAACCACGCCCTCTCACCGTGAAAAGACATATCAGGGAATCCCTTGCCCAGATAATCCGTTTCCTTCATACTTTCATTCATATGCAGAACCGGATGAGATTTTCGCAGGGCAACTGCCTTTTTCACAAAAGCAAGGATACTGGCATTCTTCCGGAGTCCCTTCCAGTCAATCCAGCCAATAGGATTATCCTGACAGTATGCATTATTATTTCCATCCTGAGAATTACCGATTTCATCTCCCCCATAAATCATAGGCACTCCCTGTGAAAACAGCAGCATTGCAAAGGCAGCCCGCATCTGGCGCTCCCGCATCTGACGGATCCACTGCTTTCTGCTCGGTCCCTCTATGCCGCAGTTCCAGGAATAATTATAGCTGCAGCCATCATTATTCCCCTCACCGTTTGCCTCATTATGCTTATAATTATAAGAAACCAGGTCATTTAATGTAAAACCATCCTGACAGGTAATATAGTTGATCACTCCATGATCATCCGGATTGTGACGAATCCGGTACTGTACAGCAGGAATCATGTCCTCATCACTTTTCAGAAATCTTCGCATATCCTGTAAAAAGCCCAGGTTGTATTCCGCAAAACAGCGCTTAGACTGTTTGTGAGTCTTATAGAAAGCCTCCGTATCCATTCCTTCCGCCAAAATCTTAGTTCCCGCAAGCAGCCCGTCCTTCATGATCAGATCAAGAGGTGCGCCCTCACCCAGTACATGAAAACCATCCACATGATAGTTCTGCTTCCAAAACTGCAAAGCCCGAAGTGCCATTAAAGGATTTATATCTGCCGGAAAATACATTTCCATAATACAGCCAATTCCGGCTTTATGAAAGGTCTTGATCATATCACAGAATTCTCTGTGCGGATCCTTTGTCGCGCAGTAGGAGCTCTTCGGTGCAAAATACAGGCCACTTCCATAGCCCCAATAATTTATTTCATCCTTTTTATCCTTCTTAAAGACCATTCCATCCGGTTCTTTATGCTGGCTAACTTCCATAAACTCATAAGCCGGCATAAGCTCCACTGTATTTATGCCAAGCTCCTGCCAATACGGAATCATCTGGCTCAGGCCTTCAAAGGTTCCACGAAGTCTTACGGGAAGCCTGGTCTGTTTTGTGTATCCGCGGACATGAACCTTATAAAGGATCATATCTCCAAAATCAGTCTCCGGAGAACACTCATTCTCCCAGTCATATCTGTCTCCTGACCAGAACCCGCAGCGAACCTTATGAGGGTCCTCCTCCCAGGCAGCCCCAAAATGCTCTCTTCCGCTGATTCTGCTGGCACAGGGGTCCAGACAGATTTCTCCATTGATCCGGAAATTATATTCCAGATTAGCCACATTTAATTTCTTCATAAAGACAGAAAAAATACGTCCGGTCCGATACTTATCGTCCAGAAGAAGCTCGTAAAATGGTTCCTTCCCATTCTTTCTGTAGAGAAGCAGAAACACTTCTGAGTCTTCTTCCGCCTCCACTGCAAAATTATATCCATCTGCCATCTGGTTTACCCCTATCAAAAGAGGGTATCCAGCACCTACAACCACGCTCTTATTTCCCGGTATTGCCACCTTATATGTCCTCCTGTCTTCTTCTGATGTCTCTTGCTTTTGTTCTCCCTGTCTGCGCCTGACTTTTCAGGAAGAGGTTAAATCTTTAAATCTAATTCTACCGGACAATGGTCAGAGCCCATGATATCGCTGTGGATCTTCGCATCTGCCAGTTTCTCTTTCAGTGACGGTGAAACAATAAAATAATCGATTCTCCATCCGGCATTTTTCTCTCTAGCCTTAAACCGATAGGACCACCAGGAATAGGCGCCCTCAAGCTCCGGATAAAAATAGCGGAATGTGTCAATAAAGCCAGCTTCCAGAGTTCTTTGAAAGCATGCACGCTCTTCGTCTGTAAAACCAGGATTCATTCGGTTGTTCTTCGGATTTTTCAAATCAATTTCCTGATGTGCCACATTCATATCACCACAGCAAATTACAGGCTTCTTCTCCTGCAGCTTCAAAAGATAGGAAAGGAAATCCCGTTCCCACTCCATACGGTATTCCAGTCTTCGAAGCTCTGACTGGGAATTAGGCGTATACACCGTAACCAGATAAAACTCATCCATTTCTGCCGTGATCACGCGTCCTTCCTTATCATGTTCCTCTATTCCAAGCCCGTAGGTCACAGACAGCGGCTCTTTTTTAGTAAACACGGCAGTACCGGAATAGCCTTTACGGTTAGCATAATTCCAATACTGATAGTAACCCGGAAGCTCCAGCTTTACCTGATTTTCCTGGCACTTCGTTTCCTGAAGGCAGAAAATATCTGCATCCAGCTTCCTGAAGCTCTCTTCAAAGTTTTTTGTAATACATGCACGGATTCCATTTACGTTCCATGATACAAGCTTCATGTTAATCTCCAATCTGTAATCATTCTGATTTCCTGTTCACTTTGTTCTTAAATAATTTTATTGTGAAACAGGAACACGATCCAACGCTTTCTTTATTATAGCACAGTTTTCCCTATTCACAAAACCCTATTTTTCTGGTACAATCTAAAGAGTATAAAAAAAAGCGAGGTACTTTTAATGAGTGATTTTGATATGAATAATTCATGCGGCAGCTGCGAAAGCAGCGCATCCTGCGGCGGATCTGACTGTTCCACATGCGGAGGCTGCAGCACAGATGCAGCACAGCACAGCACCATTACCCTTACTATGGAAGACGATACTGAGGTAGAATGCGCTATCCTCACTATTTTCCCTGTAGATGCCAAAGAGTATATTGCCCTTCTTCCACTTGATGAAGACGGACAGAACCATGACGGTGAAGTTTACCTGTATTCTTTTACACGCACCGAGACAGGTTCTCCAATGCTTGCCAACATCGAAAGCGATGAAGAATACAATAAAGCAGCCATTGCATTTGATACTGTACTGCAGAATGCAAGAGAGGCAGAGGCTGCAGGTGAACCATTAGAGTAATTTATTTTTACAGACGAATTTCTTTGATAACATAAGAAGTTTTGTGACATAAAAAAACAGGCAACGTGATTGGTACACCCTTCACATTGCCTGCTTTTTTATTTGAAAACGGCTTCTTATTTCGTCGTACTGCCAAATCCACCGTTTCTTACATCTGTCACATCATCATCTACTGTAATTCCATATTCCACAAAAATTCCCTGCATAAATCCGGTATCAGCCTTTAACTCCACCACTTTATTTTCGTTAGTGTCATTTGTCAGCTTTGCAAAAATATGGCCTTCGTTATCAGAGTAGAAATAATCGCTGTCAATAATTCCAACTGTATTGTTCAGCTGAAGACGGAATTTGAAGCCAAGGCCGCTTCTTGGATAGCATTTCAGCACCCACTCCTGATCCATCTCCACACGGATTCCGGTAGGAATCTTGATTGTCTCACCTGGCCTGATTACAAAATCAGCCGGTGAGAAAAAGTCGTAGCCTGCACTTCCTGCTGTGGCACGCCTTGGAATACGGATTTCCTCATAAATCTTATCTGCCTCATCAGCAGTTGCCTCATTAAAGGTGTCCATCCAATCTGCCACAAAGCGCTCCTTGCTTACTTTATGGAATTTCGCTACTCTCTTCATACTATTATTCAGCCTCTGCCGGAACATCCTTGATGCTGAAGCTCATTCTTCCCATCTTGTCTTTTCCGAGGCAGATTACAGTTACCTTATCGCCAAGTGTAAGAACATCCTCTACGCGGTTGATTCTCTCCTTACAGATCTTGGAAATGTGAACCATTCCCTCTTTGCCAGGTGCAAATTCAACAAATGCACCAAACTCTTTGATGCTTACTACCTGTCCGGTAAGGATCTGTCCCTGCTCAAAATCAGAAGCAATGATCTCAACCATGCGCTTTGCTTCCTGCATATTCTTATCCTCTACACCGCAGATGGATACAGCACCCTCATCAGTGATGTCAATCTTAACGCCGGTACGCTCAATAATTGTATTGATGGTCTTTCCTCTCTGTCCAACTACATCACCGATCTTCTGAGGATCGATCTGGATCTGAATGATCTTCGGAGCGTATTTACCAACAGCTGTACGCGGTGCAGGAATGCATTTCTCAATAACTTCATTAAGAATATACTCTCTTGCCTCTTTTGTACGTCTGATTGCCTCTTCTACGATCTGTCTTGTAAGACCGTGAATCTTAATATCCATCTGGATTGCAGTGATACCATCATGAGTTCCGGCTACCTTAAAGTCCATATCACCAAAGAAGTCCTCAAGACCCTGGATATCAGTAAGAACGATATAATCATCATCTGTATCACCTGTAACCAGACCACAGGAAATACCTGCAACAGGCTTCTTGATCGGTACACCTGCTGCCTCAAGAGACATAGTGGATGCACAGATACTTGCCTGAGAAGTAGAACCATTGGACTCAAATGTCTCAGATACAGTACGGATCGCATATGGGAATTCCTCTACGCTTGGAAGTACCGGAACAAGTGCTCTTTCAGCCAGTGCTCCATGTCCGATCTCGCGGCGTCCCGGTCCTCTGGATGGCTTGGTCTCACCTACAGAATAGGACGGGAAGTTATAGTGATGCATATATCTCTTAGTTGTCTCAAACTCATCAAGTCCGTCAAGTCTCTGAGCTTCTGCAAGAGGTGCCAGAGTTGTGATGGTACAGATCTGAGTCTGTCCACGGGTAAACATAGCAGAGCCATGTACTCGCGGAATAATGTCAACCTCTGCTGCCAGAGGACGGATCTGTGTAATCTCGCGGCCATCCGGACGTTTGTGATCTTTAAGGATCATCTTACGAACAGTCTTCTTCTGATACTGGTAAACAGCCTCACCAAGAACAGCAAGCCATTCTTCCTTTTCCTGGAAAGCTTCCTTCAGCTTATCTGTAATCTGAGCAATGTTATTCTCTCTTGTCTGCTTATCATCAGAGAATACAGCAACCTCCATTTCTTCCGGAGGAACAATCTCTTTAATTGCGTCAAACAGTTCCTGGGGAACTGCACAGGACTCATAGCTATGCTTCTCTTTTCCACAGTCAGCAACGATCTGGTCAAAGAATTTAATGATTTCCTGATTTACCTCGTGAGCCTTGTAAATTGCTTCGATCATCTGATCTTCCGGAACCTCATTTGCACCTGCTTCAATCATAATAACTTTATCTCTTGTGGAAGCAACTGTCAGCTGAAGGTCAGAAATGTCCTTCTGTGCCAGTGTAGGGTTCACAATAAACTCACCATTAATAAGTCCGATCTGTGTGGTTGCACACGGACCATCAAATGGAATATCTGAAATGCAGGTGGCAAGGGAAGAACCCAGCATAGCCGGAATCTCCGGATTGCACTCAGGATCAACAGACATAACCATATCTACTAATGTAACGTCATTTCTGTAATCCTTCGGGAACAGAGGACGCATCGGTCTGTCGATAACACGGGAAGTAAGGATTGCATGCTCGCTTGCCTTTCCCTCTCTCTTATTGAAACCGCCCGGGATCTTTCCTACGGCGTACATTTTCTCTTCATATTCAACGCTTAACGGGAAAAAGTC
>CAKRKL010000078.1 GCA_934358405.1 uncultured Blautia sp. | reverse complement strand
TGCATAATTCTGCAAAAAGTCCGTTGTTTTCTGTGGAAGAACGTGTTAATATACTAGAAAAGGCAACGAAAGACATGCCGAATGTCACTGTTAAGGCATTTGAGGGTCTTTCTGTGAATTTTGCCCGAGAGAATCATGCACAGGTAATCGTGCGCGGGCTTCGTGCAGTTACAGATTTTGAGTTTGAACTGCAGATGGCTCAGACCAACCGGGTGCTTGCTCCGGATGTTGACACCGTATTTCTGACGACCAGCCTGGAATATGCTTACCTCAGTTCTACAATTATGAAAGAAGTGGCAGGCTATGACGGCGACCTGAGTAAATTTGCTCCGCCGGAAATTATCGAAGCTGTAAAGAAAAAGATGCACGATTTGAAGAAATAGAATAAGGAGAGTTTACTATGAGCAGCAGAATTGAACAGATCATTGAAGAAATCGAAGAGTATGTAGACAGCTGTAAATATCAGCCACTTTCTACAACCAAGATTGTAGTGAATAAGGAAGAAATCGAGGAGCTTCTTCGTGAACTCCGTCTTAAAACACCAGATGAGATCAAGCGTTATCAGAAGATCATCAGCAATAAGGATGCTATCCTTGAGGATGCACAGACCAAGGCTGACGCTCTGATCGCAGATGCTCAGAATAAAGCGCAGGAGCTTGTGACACAGCATGAGATCATGCAGAAGGCATACGCTCAGGCGAATGAGACTATTAATGCAGCGAATCGTCAGGCACAGGAGATTCTGGATTCTGCCACACAGGATGCCAACAGCATTCGTCTCAGCGCTATTACCTATACAGACGATATGATGGCGAACATCGGATCTGTTCTGAATCAGACTCTTGAGGATGCCGGCGGCAAATACAAGGGATTCATCGATGCACTTCAGGCTTGCCTGGACGTTGTAAATCATAACCGTCAGGAGCTTGCTCCGCAGACTGCTCAGGCAGCTGCAATTTCCGGTTCTTATCAGAACTCTGATACAGAAGCAACCAAGGAAGACGAAGATCTCCTGAATGAGATTGGAGATAACTAAATCCTTATCCATAATCAGAATTTTTCTCCGGCACAGCGTATGGTTATATTCGCTGTGCCGGTTTTATAGAAGGAGCATTGCAAGTACAGCTGTGATGGCTGTGTTTATGCATTTTGCGAAAGCGTATGGGCGAAGGGAGAGATCCTTTCCAAGTACGCTTTTTGTTTGCATCATAATACAAAGTCCGCCAAAAGCACTCATACAAAGTGCAAGAATTGCTCTTTGCCTGAATGCAAAACCGGAAAATACAAGGCTGTGAACACCGGTAGTAACTTCAATAAATCCAAGGAAAATATATTTCCCTTCCGGAGGCAGGCACCAGAAATGGCTGATACAGGCTGAAATAACAGAAAACATAAGTATGTAGCCCCCAAGCTTTGCCATAGTTTCGAAGCTGTTCATGATCACAAAATCAAGAATGGCTGCCGGTGAAGCTTCTGCATTTATCTCCCTTTTGCAGGCTGCAAAAACAGGTGTGCTTTTTTTGCGTGAAAAAACGATCCGAAATAAGCACATACAGATCATATCAGAGAGAAGCAAAAGCCCGGCAAGAAAGCCTGCAGGCACTTTTCCCTCCAGACAGATCTGCCCTACATAGGTAGCAAGAAAAGCAGGACTTGGATTGCTGCAGAAGGTAAGCAGATACTCAGCCTCCTGGCGGCTGATTTTTCCGGCATAATAAAGGTCAGAAGTGAGCTTTGCTCCCATAGGGTAGCCGCAAAGCAAACCAAGTAAAAAGACGTAAGCTCCTTCGCCTGAAAGCCCGGTAAATACCTTGAAAAATGGTGTAATTGGTTGTACAATTTTTGTAATTCCATCTGTGTGAAGCAAAAGCCCGGTAAGGATCAAAAATGGCAGAAGAGTGGGGAGCAGGGTATCCAGCCAAAGCCCCAGCCCTTCCCTTGCACCTGCCAGTGCTTCTTTTGGAAATGAAAGAAGAAATACAAAAAGCAGGCATATGGTGAAAATGGTTATTCCTTTTTTCATACTAGCCTCTGGAAATTAATATTTGAGATATTTTTTTAACCCTGATACTATCCTATTCAGAAGCAGGATAAACTTTCCAACAAAAATTTAAGACAAACGGAGGTTCTTTTATATGGCAATATTAGAAAACTATGAACCCAAAAAGGTATTCCACTATTTCGAGGAAATCTGCAAAATTCCCCACGGCTCCGGGAATACCAGACAGATCAGCGATTATCTGGTGAGCTTTGCCAAAGACCACGGCTTTAAATATGTACAGGATGATCAAAATAACGTGGTAATCTACAAGCCGGCAACTGCTGGCTATGAGGCTGCTCCGGTTCTCATTCTTCAGGGACATATGGATATGGTCTGCGAAAAGCGTCCGGACATAGACCATGATTTTACAAAGGATGGCTTAAAGCTTTATGTAGACGGTAATTATCTGGCTGCCAGTGGGACTACTCTTGGAGGCGATGACGGAATTGCAGTTGCCTATGGACTGGCACTTCTTGACAGCACAGATATTCCTCATCCTGCCTTGGAGGTTCTTTTTACAGTAGACGAAGAAATCGGGCTTCTGGGCGCAGATGGGTTTGACTGCAGTGTTTTAAAGGGCAGACGGATGATTAACCTGGATTCCGAAAAGGAAGGCTGTCTGTGGGTGAGCTGTGCAGGCGGTGTTTCCGGAAATTCCTATCTTCCGGTACAGCGTCTTGATGCCTCCGGTGAGAAGCTTTCTTTGAAAATCTGTGGCCTTACAGGGGGACACTCCGGAGCTGAGATCGACAAAAACCGTGCAAACGCAAATATTCTCATGGGACAGCTTCTCTATGAGCTTGGAGCTGTCTGCGGCTATGCCCTTGCAGAGCTGGAGGGAGGTCAGAAGGATAATGCAATTACAAGAGAGTGTACAGCTTCTGTTCTCGTATTGCCGCAGGAGGCAGATGCAGTCACAGCACTTGCAGAAAAAATCCAGAAGGATTTCCGTGAGGAGTATGCAGGCTCAGATGATAACATTACCATTCAGGTAACAAATGAAGGAAACACAGATGCTGCTGTCCTTCATCCGACCAGCCAGGAAAAAGTGGTTTTCTTTCTTATGAACCTTCCATTTGGGGTTAAGAAAATGAGTGGTACCATTAACGGACTGGTAGAGACCTCCTGCAATCCCGGAATCCTGAAGCTGTACGGTGACGAGCTGTTTGTACAGACAAGCATCCGAAGCTCCATAGGCACAGCCAAGGATGCCCTTTCCAATAAGATCTTGTATCTGACAGAGTTTCTTGGGGGAGAATATGACACAGAGGGTGATTATCCTGCATGGGAATACCGTAAGGATTCCCCTCTTCGCGAAAAGATGGTAGAAGTATACCGAAATATGTATAATAAGGAGCTTAGAGTAGTTGCAGTTCACGCAGGACTGGAGTGCGGACTTTTCTACCAAAAAATGGAAGGCCTTGACTGTACCTCCCTTGGCCCGGACATTCTGAACATCCATACCGCTGAGGAACGCCTTGACATGGTTTCCGTAAAACGGGTATGGGAATATCTGATCGAAGTTTTAAAAAATCTGAAAGACTGATGCTCATAGATGGCTGCAGAGAAAAAAATCTCTGCAGCTGTTTTTTGTTTGTTCTATTTTTTTCATTTCTGCATATATTATCTGAGGGTAAAAAAACATCCCCTATTTTCCTATATCTGTAAGAGAGGAAATGCCATGAAAAGAGAGTTCCAAAAGCAGCTGATCCTTCTTGTGTTCCTCCTTCTTGTGCTTACTGCGCTTCTGAATTTTATTCGGCAAAGGAGCCGGGCTTCCCTGTTAAATGCGGATACCTGTTTTACAGAAGACTTCCGCGAACAGGCGCTTTCGCCCCGGCTTTATGCACAGCTGGAAAAAGAAACCCGCACAGACGGAGAATTTGCAGACTTTCTTACTGCCACCATGCTGAACGAAAGGTTTTACCCCAAAAAGCTTTCCTATGATAACCATCCCTATCTGCGTTTCAAAAAAAATGATTATATTTTTTTGAAAGACTGCTACAGCGCCGTCTGGAGTGACCTGGAAACCTTTCCCATTCCTGCCCGTGCAGGAAAAATGATCCAGGAAGAAATCTCCTACGAAAATACCTTTGGCGCCAAACGGGAATTCGGCGGAAACCGCACCCATGAAGGCTGTGATCTTTTTGGCAGAATTTCAGAATCCGGATTTTATCCTGTGATCTCCATGACCTCCGGAAGTGTGGCAAAAATCGGATGGCTTCCTCTTGGCGGATATCGGATCGGGATACGCGCCCCTCATGGCGGCTATTTTTACTACGCCCATCTTGCCTCCTATGAGAAAAGCTTTCAGATCGGGGAGCAGGTGGAGGCTGGACAGATTCTTGGATACATGGGAAATACAGGCTACGGAGAGGAAGGAACCCTGGGCAGATTTCCCGTTCATCTTCATCTTGGAATCTACATTGAAAGCCGGACAAAAGAGGAGCTAAGCGTAAATCCCTACTATATTTTACAGACTATGGAGAAAAAAGCAAAAAAGTATACATATTGATAACAATTTTTTCGAAATGTATGTTATAATAACCAAATAGTGTCAGGGAAAAATAATATTTGCCCCAGCGCGTGTTGTAAGGAGCGATTGATATGGAAATACAATTATGGAGAAGCATTTTATGCCCCTACGAATTGGCGGTCAAGGAGCTGGTCGTCAAGTTTGAGCACATTATCAGTGAACACAGAGAGAATGATCTGTATTCCCCTATTGAACAGGTCACCGGCCGCGTGAAAAGCGTATCCAGCATCCTGGAGAAAATGCAGCGCAAGCATATTCCCATGGAGCGAATGGAAGAGGAAGTAGAGGATATTGCCGGGATCCGCATTATCTGTCAGTTTGAAGAGGATATTGAGACTGTTGCCTCTTTGATCCAGAACCGATCTGACATGACCATCAAAAGTGAGAAGAACTATCTGAAGCATGTGAAACAAAGCGGTTACAGAAGTCTTCATCTGATTATTTATTATACAGTAGAAACACTTAACGGACCAAGGAAGCTTCAGGCGGAGATCCAGATCCGCACAATGGCCATGGATTTCTGGGCAACCATCGAGCATTCTCTTCAGTACAAATACAAGGGAGATATGCCGCCTCATGTTGCAGAAAGACTGACCAATGCGGCTGACGCCATTATCCTTCTGGATCAGGAAATGTCCTCTGTGCGGGATGAGATCATGGATGCACAGAATTCCTCCCAGATGCAGTCTAACCTAGTCAAGGATATTCTCAATAATATAGAGAATCTTTACCGTGTGTCCAGCGAAAGAGAAGTAGTCAAGATCCAGACAGAATTCCTCCGGGTTTTCCGCACGAAGGATCTGAAGCAGCTGGAGCGTTTTCACAGACAGCTGGATATTATTGCAGAGGGCTATCGTGCCCAGGCTGTCTATCATGATATTAACGGTCATCAGCCGGGGAAAGGATGCATTTCCTGATACTTCACCGGATTTTGACTATACATAGGAGAAAATAATTAATGTCACAATTTTTACCCGTCAGCAAAAAAGATATGGCACAGCGAGGGTGGGAGCAGCTTGATTTTGTCTATGTGACAGGCGATGCATATGTAGACCATTCCTCCTTCGGAAGTGCTATTATCAGCCGCCTTCTGGAGAGCCGGGGCTATAAGGTCGGCATTATTTCCCAGCCGGACTGGCGCAAAAAAGAAAGCATTGCCGTACTTGGCGAACCCCGTCTTGGATTCCTGGTCAGCGCTGGCAATATGGATTCCATGGTAAACCACTATACCGTTGCCCGCAAGCATCGTCAGAAGGATTCCTATTCCCCGGGAGGGAGAATGGGGCTTCGTCCGGATCGTGCCGTAATCGTTTACAGCAATCTGATCCGTCAGACCTACAAAAAAACACCCATCATCCTTGGTGGAATCGAGGCCAGCTTAAGGCGAATGGCGCACTATGATTACTGGGAAAATAAAGTAAAGCGCAGCATTCTTATGGATTCAGGGGCAGACCTGATTTCTTATGGAATGGGAGAGCATTCCATTATAGAAATTGCAGACGCTCTGGATGGAGGCATTCCTGTTGAGGAGATCACCTATGTGGCAGGAACGGTATATAAATCCAGGGATCTCTCCCGCACCTACCAGCCAGTTGTACTTCCCTCCTTTGAAGAAGTGAAGGAGGACAAAATGGCCTACGCAAAAAGCTTTGCCACCCAGTATCAGAATACAGACCCCTTCACAGCAGCAGCCATGGCAGAGTCCTATGGAAACAGAGGCTATGTAATTCAGAACCCTCCGGCGCTTCCGCTGACCCAGGAGGAAATGGATGATGTGTACGATCTTCCTTACACAGGAAAGTACCATCCTATGTATGAAAAGGACGGCGGGATTCCTGCGTTGGAAGAAATCAAATTCAGCCTTACCAGTAACCGCGGCTGCTTTGGAAGCTGCAGCTTTTGTGCACTTACCTTTCACCAGGGAAGGATCCTTCAGACAAGGAGCCACGAATCTATAATCAAAGAAGCCATCCACATGACCCAGGATAAGGATTTTAAAGGGTATATCCATGATGTAGGCGGACCTACTGCAGATTTCAGACAGCCCTCCTGTGAGAAGCAGCTGACAAAGGGAGTGTGCAAGAACCGGCATTGCCTGTTCCCCACCCCATGCAGAAACCTGAATGCCGATCACAGGGATTATGTAGCGCTTCTTCGAAAGCTGCGTGACCTTCCGAAGGTAAAGAAGGTATTTATCCGATCAGGCGTGCGTTTTGACTATGTTCTTGCAGACCCGGACAAAACCTTTCTCAATGAGCTTGCACGCTATCATGTAAGCGGACAGCTTCGTGTAGCACCGGAGCATGTTTCTGATCAGGTGCTGAATTATATGGGCAAGCCCTCCCATGAGGTTTATGAGAAATTTCTCAGAGAATTTGACAAGGCTACCAAGAAGGCCGGCTTACAGCAGTTCGCGGTTCCTTATTTCATGTCCTCTCATCCTGGCTGCACCATGAAGGAGGCAGTAAAGCTTGCAGAATATGTGCGTGATCTTGGCTTTACCCCGGAGCAGGTACAGGATTTTTATCCGACACCATCCACCTTATCTACCTGTATGTATTACACCGGAATCCATCCTCTTACAGGGGAGAAGGTTTATGTGCCTAAGAATGCCCATGAGAAAGCGATCCAGCGTGCGCTTATGCAGTACAAAAATCCTGCCAACCGTGAGCTGGTTCTTGAGGGACTTAAGCTTGCAGGACGCATGGATCTGGTTGGCTACGGAGAGAAATGCCTGATCCGTCCTGTCCGGAAGGGACAAGGCAAGACAGCTGCCCCGGCACCAAAGAAAACCATCCGCAATACCCACACAAGAAAAAAGCAGAAATAGGAGTGTTTTCATGAAATTATTGCAGACAAACAAAGGAGAATTCGGGTATCTGAAGCGTGAGCGAAAGCGCAGGCTTATGATTGCCGCTATTATGCTTGGCGTACCCATTTTTATTTTCGTCAGCATGTGGATCTATCTTGGCACAAGGAATACCATCTGGACGATCATTGCCCTGGTAGGCTCCCTTCCCGGCTGTAAGGCTGTGGTAGATGTGATTATGGTCATGCTTGCAAAGCCGGTAGATCCTGATGTCTACCAGAAGATTCATGCCCATCAGGGTGAGCTTGTAATGGCTTACGAAATGTATATGACCTTCTATGAGAAGAAATGCGCCATTGATGCCATTGCCGTATGCGGAAATACTGTGGTCGGCTACACCAGTGATCCAAAGGCTGACACCGGCTACATGGCAGAACAGGCACAGAAGCTTGTGCGCAAAAACGGCTATAAGGTAGATGTGAAGATTCTTAACGAGCTTCGCCCCTTCCTGGAGCGTCTGGATTCCATGAATGCACATAAGGATTCCCTGGAGGAAGGCCTTAGGTTCACTCCGGATCCCAGGTACCTTGATTTTACAAGAGATGATATGGTAAAACATGTGATCCTGAATCTTTGCATTTAGAAAGGACTCCCATGAAAGAATTTATCATTAACGAAAATGAAGCAGGACAGCGTTTCGACAAATATCTTGGCAAGCTTCTTCGGGAAGCGCCCAAGAGCTTTTTCTATAAAATGCTGCGAAAGAAAAATATCACCCTGAACGGTGGGAAGGCTACCGGCAATGAGAAGCTTTCCTCTGGTGACCATGTAAAGCTTTTTCTCTCTGATGAAACCTTTGAGAAGTTCTCCGGCAGCAAGGAAGCTGTTGCAAGAGCCCATCAGAAGCTTGATATTGTATATGAGGATGACACCATACTTCTTATTAATAAGCCTGCAGGAATGCTTTCCCAGCCGGCAGATGACAAGGAGCCGTCCCTGGTGGAATATCTTACCGGATATTTGCTGGAGGAGGGAGCTGTTACAGAAGCTTCCCTTCATACCTTCCGCCCGTCCGTGTGCAACCGCCTTGACAGAAATACCAGCGGGATCGTGGCAGCGGGCAAAACCCTTGCAGGATTGCAGGAGCTTTCTCTGCTTTTCCATGACAGAAGTCTGCACAAATTTTACCGCTGTCTGGTAAAGGGTGTTATAAAAGATGAAAAATATATCAAAGGATATTTGCATAAAGACGAAAAATGTAATAAAGTAACAGTACAGGAAAAGGAAACACCTGGAGCACTTCCTATTGAGACCAGATACCGTCCCCTTGGAGATAACGGAAGCGTTACACTTCTTGAGGTGGAGCTGATCACAGGAAGGACCCACCAGATCAGGGCGCATCTGGCAGGAGCCGGTCACCCTCTTATTGGAGATTATAAGTACGGACTTCGTCCTCTTAACGATGAGTACCGTACGAAATATGGTCTTAAGGCTCAGCTGCTCCACGCATACAGACTTGAGATTCCGTCTATAGAAGGACGGCTTTCCTATCTGTCAGGAAGGGAATTTACGGCACCGCTTCCCGGGCTGTTTCAAAATATCCTGAAAGAGGAACACATAGAGGAGAATAAATATTATGAAAATCTGGCATGAAGTATGGGACTATGTAAAAATGATCATCATTGTAGTGGCTGTAGTCCTGGTGATCAACAATGTGGTACTGATCAATGCGAAAATACCGTCTGAATCCATGGAAAAAACCATTATGACAGGTGACCGTATTTTCGGCTTCCGTCTTGCATACGGAATTAACCTGGATCTGTTCGGGCATGAAATCTCCAAAAAGACCAAGGATCCTGAACGCTTTGACATTGTGATCTTTAAGTATCCGGACGATGAAAGCCAGCTTTTCATTAAGCGTGTGATCGGACTTCCGGGAGAAACGGTTGAAATCAAGGATGGCAAGGTATATATCGACGGTTCAGAGACACCGCTTGACGATTCCTTTATTCCGGAGAAAATGAAAGGAAGCTACGGACCTTATACCGTTCCGGACAACTGCTATTTTATGCT